>CAZAOL010000140.1:0-3593 GCA_964486785.1 uncultured Oscillospiraceae bacterium | reverse complement strand
AGAGCATTTTGGCACGCTTCGGTGCGTGGGAGCAGCTTCCCATCCAGCAGCCTGCTAATTCTGAAGCTAAAGAATTGATGCTGGCAATTACCAAATTCGCTCCCGCCATGGAGTCCGCGCTGGTTTCCTCCGCGCCCAATCTGATTTGCGCTTACATTTACGATTTGGCTTGTGCTGCCAATAAATTCTACCATGAAACGCCCATCCTCAAGGAAGAGGATGAGGAACGCAAGGCCGGCTACATCGCGCTGATCGCGCTGGCGAAGCGGATCTTGGAGAAGTGTATCGGCGTTTTGGGCTTTGACGCGCCGGAGAAAATGTAAATCATAGGTGACAAGGAAAAATGCTTGACAAACCCTTGTTGATGGTGTATGATGGCTCAGGTGTTAAGGGAAAACACTTAACAGAGGAGGCACACCATGGATGCTCTTGAAATGACGCTGCTGTACGATTACTACGGCGAGCTGCTGACCGAGCGGCAGAGGATGTGCTTCGACCTTTACTATAATCAGGATCTGTCCTTAGCGGAAATCGCTCAGGAGCTGGAGGTCAGCCGTCAGGGAGTTTACGACAACCTGAGCCGGGCGGAGGCAACGCTGCGGAACATGGAGGAAAAAACCGGCTGTGTTCGCCGCAGTATGCAGACCCGTCGGGCGGTACGCACCATCGTGCAGGCGGCGCAGGAGCTGCGATCTGTAGAGGATTCACGGGCGCAGACGCTGGCACAGCAGATCCTTTCCGCAGTCAAGGGACTTGAGGAGTAAATTATGGCATTTGAAGGCTTAACTGAAAAGATTTCCGCAACCTTCAAAAAGCTCCGGGGCAAAGGACGGTTGAAAGAGTCCGATGTGAAGGAGGCTATGCGGGAGATTCGCATGGCATTGTTGGAGGCGGATGTCAGCTATAAAGTGGTGAAGGATTTCACCAAGTCCGTCAGTGAGCGGTGTGTGGGCGCGGATGTGCTGGAGGCACTTTCTCCGGCGCAGATGATCGTAAAAATCGTCAATGAGGAGCTTACCAAGCTCATGGGCTCGGACGCCAAGCACATCAACATTGAGCCAAACGGCCCTACGGTGGTTATGCTGGTGGGCTTGCAGGGCGCGGGTAAGACTACCAATGGCAGCAAGCTGGCGGGTCTTATGAAGCGGCAGGGGAAAAACCCGTTGCTGGTGGCCTGCGATATCTACCGCCCCGCCGCTATCACCCAGCTTAAGGTCTGCGGTGAGAAGCTGGGAATCCCGGTATTTGACCGGGGGACACAAAATCCGGTGCAGACCGCCAAGGAAGCGGTGCTGTACGCCCGTCAGCACGGGCATGATATGGTGTTTTTGGACACTGCCGGACGGCTGCACGTGGACGAGCAGCTCATGGAGGAGCTGAAAAGCATCAAGGCCGAGGTGAAGCCCAACGAAATCATGCTGGTTGTGGATGCCATGACCGGTCAGGACGCGGTGAATGCCGCGCAAAGCTTCAACGAATGGCTGGACATTGATTCCGTCATGCTTTCCAAGCTGGACGGTGATGCCAGAGGCGGTGCGGCTCTGTCCGTCCGTGCCATTACCGGAAAGCCCATTAAATTCGCCGGTATGGGCGAAAAGCTGGAGGACATCGAGCCCTTCCATCCCGACCGGATGGCAAGCCGGATCTTAGGCATGGGCGATATGCTCTCCCTGATCGAGAAGGCGGAGAAGGCCTATGATGCCAAGAAGGCCGCCGAGATGGAGGAGAAGCTGAAATCCAACCGCTTCACCTTGCAGGACTACTACGATCAACTGGTGCAACTGAAATCCATGGGCTCCATGGAGCAGATCCTTTCCCAGATTCCCGGCGGTGCCGGCTTGAAGGGCGTGAAGGTGGACGAGAAGGCCATGTCCCGGACGGAGGCCATTATCCTGTCCATGACTCCCAAGGAGCGGGAAAATCCCAGTATCATCGGCGCGAGCCGCAAAAAGCGCATTGCGCTGGGGGCGGGCGTGCGGGTGGAGGATGTGAACAAGCTTCTGAAATCCTTCGACCAAATGCGGCAGATGATTCGCCAGTTCTCCGGCCCGGGCGCGGGCAAAAAGCTCAAGCGCATGAAGGGGCTGGGCGGCATGGGCGGCTTCCCCGGAATGTAAAAAACCGTCGTTCTGAGCGAGCGTAGCGAGTCGAAGAATCTACGCATTTACCAACTGCTTAGCAGAAACCAAGTGCGAAGATCCTTCGCTCAGGATGACACCTGTGTTTAGGATAAACGATTTATTTAGTTCGCTGAAAGCAAATATGGCTTTGCGATATAGAAACGATTATTTTATGGAGGTGAATACTCATGGTTAAAATCAGACTGAGAAGAATGGGTGCGAAGAAGGCTCCTTTCTACCGTATTGTTGTCGCTGACTCCCGCTCCCCCCGTGACGGTCGCTGCATCGAGGAGATCGGCACCTACAACCCCCTGACCAACCCCGCCGTTGTCAACATCGACGTGGAGAAGGCCCAGAACTGGATCAAGAACGGCGCTCAGCCCACCGACACCGTTCGCGGCCTGCTGAAGAAGGCTGGCGTTCTGTAAGATACCGCAAAGGAGAATCCCAATGAAAGAGCTTTTGCTGTATATGGCAAAGAATCTGGTAGATAATCCCGACGCGGTTTCTGTGAACGAAATTTCCGACGAGGAGGGCCTGGTGCTGGAGCTCCGGGTCGCCCCCGAGGATATGGGCAAGGTAATCGGCCGTCAGGGCCGCATCGCCAAGGAAATCCGTACCATCATCAAGACCGTCGCCCAGCGTGACGGCGAGAAGGTCACGGTCGAAATTGTCGATTAACGGGTATGCGTGGCGAAATATCGTCACGCATTTCTCGTTTTATATGGTTAGTAGTTAGGAATTAGGAGTTAGCAGTAATCTGATATTCCTCACTCCTAATTCCTAACTGCTAACGCTTGAAAGGAAGATATGACTGATGAGATTGGATTTTGTTGAAGCGGGCGAGATCGTCAATGTCCACGGCCTGCATGGCGAGATCAAGGTGCTGCCCTGGGTGGACAGCCCGGAGGATCTGCTGGATTTTGAGCGGTGCCGCATCGCAAGAAGGGACTATGAGATCGAGCTGGTCCGGGTCCAGAAGACCTGCGCCCTGATGAAGCTGGCGGGTGTCGACACTGTGGAAGATGCGAATAAGCTCCGGGGCAAGACGGTGCTTCTGTTCCGGGAGGACATCGACCCGGAGGTCATTTTCGCCGCCGAGCTGACCGGCGTGGAGGTCTTCGAGAACGATGTAAAGATCGGTGAAGTTTCCGAGGTGCTGGATTACCCCGGCAACTCCGTGTATGTGGTCAAGGGCGAGAAGACCTATATGATCCCCGCGGTCAAGGCATTTATCCTGAATACCGACATCGATGCAAACCGGATGGAGGTCAGGCTGCTGGAGGGCATGGAAGTTGATGCGGGTTGATATTATGACGTTGTTCCCGGACACCCTGGGCGATGTGATGAGCGAGAGTATCCTGGGCCGGGCCCAGGACCGGGGCATCATCCGCATCGAGGCCCATCAGATCCGGGACTACACCGCCAACAAGCAGAACCAGACCGACGACTATCCCTACGGCGGCGGCCGGG
>CAZAOL010000139.1:0-3680 GCA_964486785.1 uncultured Oscillospiraceae bacterium | reverse complement strand
AGGACTTATAGCCGAAATAGGTTTGGGCTG
Source organism: uncultured Oscillospiraceae bacterium (assembly GCA_964486785.1). Taxonomy (GTDB): domain Bacteria; phylum Bacillota; class Clostridia; order Oscillospirales; family Oscillospiraceae; genus Faecousia. Next base: position 3,650 of record CAZAOL010000139.1, on the reverse strand, counting down.
CCGCGCCGTAGTTCAGCATGGCCACACTCAGAGCCTTCATGTAGCTGTCGGTGGAGTTGGTGATTCGGCCGGTGGCATAGTTTTTGGCGTTGACGCTCTTCAAATCGCTGTAGACATAAGTGCCGTCAGCCAACTGGGCGTAAATCTTGAAGTAAAGGTTATCACTCAGTTTTTTAGCGGAGATACCGGCGGAATGAACCATATACTGTGTTCCGTCGGTAAGTGCGCCGGGAATGACAGCCTGAGCGGTATCGATGGTACCGGAAGCCTGCGCAGAGGTCCAGGTCAGCAGACCCATGTTCTCAAGGGCGACTTCTTCCAGATAAGTACCGGTATAATAGATGTTATAGCACACCTCACCCTCGAAGGAAACGCTATAGTTTTTCAGAGTCAGGGTGGGGATATTGATTTCCATGCCACAGACGGTACAGGCGTGGTCTTCCCATTCGTGTGCGCAGATTTCGCCGCAAAGCGTACAAGTGCCTTCTTCCCAATCGTGGAGACAGGCGTTAATGATATAGCTCAGAGTTAAGCTGCCATCCTCGTTGACGACCAGCGTAAACACAATCTCGCGGCTGCCGGGGACGAAGAGCTTATTAGCGTTACCTCCCAGGTCATCGGTGTTGTATAGATTCGCGGAGGTGGCACTTTCACCCAGCCAGCCATCGGTCATATACCAAATAGAATGATCTCCCAGCTTGATGGCGACATAGCTGTTTTCGGTGAAGGTGGCGGTCAGTGTGCCGTCTACAAACAGATATTCACCGAGATTCTCCGCATCCTCCTCACAGGCGTAATTCGCGCCGTTGATGTAGCCAAACAGGTAGTAATCCGGTTTTTCCGTACCGCAGACGGTGCAGAAGTCGTTTACGTAGATATGGCTACATTCGCTGCCGCAGACGGTGCAGAAGCCTTCTAAATAACTGTGCTGACATTCGTAGCCGCAGACGGAACAGGTGCTGCCGTTATATCTGTGGGAGCAGCGGATGCCGCAGGCAGTGCAGACACCGCCCGAGTAGGAGTGCTGACATACCTTTCCGCACAGGAAGCAAACGCCATTGGTATAGGAGTGGCCGCAGGCATAGCCGCAGACGGTACAGATGCCGTCGGAATAGATATGCTTACAGGTGATTCCACAGCTCGAGCAGGTACCGTTGACATAGCTATGGACACAAATGTTATTACAGGTAGTGCAAATTCCGTTTACATAGCTATGGGGACATTCCTGACCGCAGTTGACGCAGGTAGTGCCCACGTAGGTGTGGGACAGGGTGGGGGTTTCCGTTTGTACAGAGAGAACCTTGCCACAGGTGGAGCAGTGAGAACCTTCGGTAAGACCGGGGTTGGAGCAGGTAGCGGTTACCGCGGCATCATCCACCGGCGTATGGGAACAGCTAGAAGGCGTTTTATCCGCTCCGCCCACGGTGAAGGGGGCAACCCAAAGCACGATGTCTTCGGTTTGGCTGGACAAGGTGCCGCTGGAAATGAAGTAGTTGGTTACGCTGGCTACAATCTCGACGGTGTAGCAGCCTGTTACCAGGGACTCGAACCGGAGACTGTCTGCAAGGTCGCTGGAGTACAGATTATAGGCTCTGGTGTAGGGAGATTGTACTTGGCTGATTACAGGGGCAGCGGAGGTATCCTCACCGGCGTAGATATTGGCGTAAAGCTGGGAAATGAGGCTGGCCTGAGAATATATCTGACCGCCGATGGAGTAGGTTTCGTATACGTTCAGATTGTCAGCCATGACGGGGTTTACGATGCTGACATCGGTGAACAGGATTTCGTCCAAAGTAACATAGTTGGAGTGGACAAAGCCGCGAATCGGGCCCTGTACGACCTGATACCAGTATGCGCCGCTGGGGGTCTGATAGATGCCGGTGATGTAAACCTCGTCATCCTCGGCGTAAGTGGATATAGTCGCATAATCGGTACTGGGATACTGCCGCAGGTTCAGAGGACTGTTGGCAGTGCCGATGGCGTGGGTGGGGTAGTAGGTGCACTGGCTGAGGAAGCTGACGGTATCTTCGATGTCTTCGTAGGGGAAATAGCAGTAGTTGCAGTTTACATCGCCGCTGATGCCGCTGACACGGCCCGTCCAGGTGTATTGGTGCATCCATGTGCCGCCCTCATAGAGGGAAGTGCCGTCCTCGGTCAAATCCTCCACCTGGGCGATCCACTTGGGCAGAGTCTTATAGTAGTTATCGGTGAAATAATTATTGAACCATGCAAGCTGGGAGTAAAGACCGGCGGTAAGTCCGTAGCTCTCTACTGTCTGGCAGAAGCCCTGAACCACACCCAGCTTCAGGCTGTTGCTCAGCGAAATGTGGACGGAGTCTCCCATGTCGAACCAAATGGGAAGCTGAGGGTCGTAATCGTATTCGTTCAGGGTGCTGACTACAAACTCAGCCTCCGCGACAGCGGTTGCCTGAGAGGTTGCCAAAGAGTAAATGGAAACGCCAAAGGGAATATTGTTATCGATACAGCCCTGAACATTGGCATGGAATTGAGAGTCCAGCGTGGTACCTTCGCCAATTCGCAAAATGGCGAAATCAATATCCGCCTTCGCTTTGGTCCAGTCGATTACTCCGTTGGCCTCGGATACATCGATACCTTGGCTGAGGGCGTTGTTGGGATTTTCGTAGTTGGTAATAATCAGCGTATGACGGTCCAGAATCACAGTTTTCGTTTCAGTGGTATATGCAGACCCGTAATAAGCACTAAGTGCCTCCACGCTGAGAACGTAGGTATAGATACCGGGGGTCATGGAGCTGAAGGGCAGCGTGCCCGCAATGGAGCTGTCCGTCAGAGTGAAGCTGCCGCCACCAACATCCGCTGTAGCGGAAGCGGCGGGACCTTTGGTGCAGTCTGTGCCCTTATACAGGGATACAGTGACAGATTCTATACGGCTGTTGGAGGATTTGATATTACCCTCGATGTAGAACTCGTCGCCGTAGGCCAGGGAGTAGGGGGCGACGTGATTGGTAAGGACAATGTCATCGGTAAGCTGCTGCACAGGCGTTACATAGCCGCTCCAGCAGTACAGGGCTTGACCGTAATACTCTACCTCGTACCAATAGTAGCCGTAGATGTTATAGACCATTTCCTGTACCTTCAGAATCGTGCCGGCAGGCAGAGTATAGACTGAGTCGGTATAGTCCGTAGGGCCTAACCGCAGCGCGACCTCCTGGTTAGCTTCGACAAGCATATATGTCCAGTATCTGGAGCTGATGTAGTCGCTGGCAGTGGCGGCTTGGCTGGCCGGGGCGAAATAGACCATGGACAGCAAAAGAGAAAACGCCAAAACCGTGGAAAGGAATCTTCTAAAATTCTTCATGATGCTTTTTGTTCCGTGAGTCAAAGCTGCACGGACATACTCCCTTCTCGTCAAGAATCATACGCAGATATACCGAGCCGGCAGGATTATGGAAAATCCATAAAATGCAGATCGGATATGCATACTATTTCTGTTACATTTTATCAGTTTTTACAGCCATTGTCAACGGTTTTACACAAAAATTCGGTATTAATGTAAACTGAAAAGAAGACATGAAAAAAACAGCCCCTGAGCCTACGCTCAGGGGCTGTAGAAAAGTTTTTAGCTTTCGCCGTAGAGATTTTTGAAGTATTGCTTGGCGTAGTAGCCGTAG
>CAZAOL010000138.1:0-3698 GCA_964486785.1 uncultured Oscillospiraceae bacterium | reverse complement strand
AGTAAATACGCAGACCTGATTAATATTTTTTCCGATTGCGGCGAAAATATTAACTAGCCTGCGTTTTGGATATGAGTTGGTTATTGTGTTTTGCGAATTGGTGTCGGTGACCTCCACCACGGCGGTGGGGCGGTTGGCGGTGGGGAGAGAGGGGCCGTCGGGACGGCCTAATTGGGTATCGGAGGTGAAAATGTGGGCGCGGCTGTCCTCACCGCACAGGACCGCCCGTTTGCTGAACACCGCGAGGCCGTACAGCGACGCGGGGCGGCTGTTGCCAATGAGGGCATCGGCGAGGATGCGGTAGTAGAAGGTGACGTCGATGCAATAATGGTTGCGGTCGAAGGCCACCGGCTCTACATCGATGTAGGTATACAGAAGATCCGCACAGCGCACCCGCGCCCCTGCGGCGGCATCCAAGGTGCTTTGGGAGCTGGTGGTCAGGTAGACCCGCAGATCTTCGATACAGTCCTTATCCCGGCAACTGTCGGTGATTTTTCGGGTGTGGATGGAGAGCGCCTCCTGCAGATCCTCCGGTCTGCATTGCAGCGGCTCTTGACAGCGTTCTGACATGATGATACCTCCCGAATGAAGTTTCCTATAAGCCTGACGCTTATAGGACAGTTTATGCACGCAGGGCGGGGAAGTGCAGAATGAGAAAAACAGAATGCGGAATGTGAAAAGTAAGCCAAAATGTCTTGCGAAGCAAGTTTATGTTCCCCACATCCGTCAAAAATCAAGGATTTTTGCCACCTTCTCCCCGGGGATAAGGCTTATCTGGTTTATTATCATATTTCTGAGTTTTGGCGGTTTGCGACTTTATCGGCACTCTGGGCGGCGGCTTAGTGCAAAGCCGCCGCTGCTTTTAAGAATTGCTGCGTTTGAGTGGGGTGGGCATCGTGACCGAAGCTCAGGCGCACAGTGCCGGTATCCAGCGTGCCTGCGCTTTCGTGTGCCAAGGGCGCACAATGCAGTCCTGCCCGGACGGCGATGCCCTGACGTGCCAGCAGGTCGGCAGCTTCCTCGCAGTCCATAGACGGCAGAAAGCTGACCGTGCCAAGCTGGTGCTCTCCGGAAAAGACCCGAAAGCCTAACCGCCGCAATCCGGCGGCCGCCTTTTGCGCCTGAAGCTGCTCCCGGCGCGCGATCGACCCGATCCCAACCTGCCCCAAATACAGAAGCCCCTGGGTCAGCCCGGCGATCCCCGGAACATTCATGGTTCCGGCTTCGCCCCTGTCCGGCAAATAGTCCGGCATCTGCTGGGAAATGGACGCGCTGCCTGTACCGCCGTAGAGCACAGGGGTGGGCGTGCGGGCGCACAGCAAAAGCCCTGTGCCCTGAGGCCCAAGCAGTCCCTTATGCCCGGGCATGGCGATGAAGTCAGCACCCAATTCCTCCAGATCGATCTCCAGCGCGCCGGCGGATTGGGCCGCGTCGATAATCAGGGGCGTACCGTATTGCTTACACAACGCGCCGATTTGGCGGATCGGCAGGATATAGCCGAAGACATTGGACACGTGGGTGCATACCGCGGCCTGCGCGCCCTTTCGCAGCGCGTCTTCAAACTGCTCCAGCGTATCCTCCGGGTCAAACAGCCGCCGCCCGGCGATCGCAAGCCGGGCTTGCAGGGCGTGAAGCGGACGGGTGACCGCGTTATGCTCAAAGCCGGAAAGCACCACCCGGTCGCCGGGGTGTACCAGCGTGCGGATTGCCATATTCAAGCCGTGGGTACAGCTTGCGGTCAGCACCACCTGCTCCGGCTGGCAGCCAAACAGCTTGGCGGCAGTCTCCCGGCAGTCATAGACCCGCTGAGCGGCTGCCATGGCGGCGGGATAACCGCCCCGTCCCGGGTTGGCGCAGCTTCTCAGTGCGTCAAGCACGGCGCGGTGTACCTGGGGAGGTTTGTGGAAGGAGGTCGCGCCGTTGTCCAGATATATCATGGTGACAGCTCCTCCACACTCCCGTCCGGCTGCTGGGCGTACACCTTACTGTAGCTGATTTTGTTCTTCAAGAGCAACCGAAGTCCCCGGTCGGTATCCGCCGGACGCAGGCGCAGACTGTAGCCGCAGCCCCGCTGCTCCATCCATCGGGGCGTTCGCTGCAGCGTGCAGCCGATGCCCTCCTTTTGCAGAATCCGCTCCCCACGCTGGGCTAGGGTGATGGAGCGGAAGGTGATATGATCCATCCTCATAGCAACAACCTCCTTGCGACAATCTATGCGCCGAATGTCGAATGAGTGCGGTGGAGCCTGTGGTCAAGGAAGCTGCCCATTTCCCAACTGCTGAGCAGAAGTCAAGCGCGAAGATTCCTCGACTCCGCTTCGCTCAGAATGACAGAGGCAGGAGAGGGCGGAGGAAGATTTGGGGTTGTAAGTTGGGGGGAAATGTGATAAAATAAACTGCAATATTTGAAAATTTATGCTTTAGGAGCTGACCATATGTCGAATTTAGTAGAAGAAATCAGCCGGCGGCGAACCTTTGCCATCATCTCCCATCCCGACGCCGGTAAAACCACCCTGACGGAGAAATTCCTGCTCTACGGCGGCGCGATCGCTCAGGCCGGTGTGGTCAAGGGAAAGAAAAATTCCCGTGCCGCCACCTCTGACTGGATGGAAATTGAAAAGCAGCGCGGTATCTCCGTTACCTCATCGGTGATGCAGTTCCAGTACGGCGGATTTTGCATCAATATTCTGGATACCCCCGGTCACCAGGACTTCTCTGAGGATACCTACCGCACATTGATGGCGGCGGATTCCGCCGTGATGGTGATCGACGGCGCAAAGGGTGTAGAGCCCCAGACAAGAAAGCTGTTCAAGGTCTGCGCTATGCGGCACATTCCCATCTTCACCTTCGTGAACAAGATGGACCGGGAGACCAAGGATCCCTTCGATTTGCTGGACGAGGTGGAGCGGGAGCTGGGCATTGAGACTTACGCGATGAACTGGCCCATTGGCTCGGGTAAGGATTTCCAAGGAGTTTACGACCGGGAGCGCAGCGCGCTGCTGTTCTTCTCCGGTCTGAACGGAAAAGCCAAGGCCGACAAGCTGGAGGTGGATCTCTACGACCCGCAGGTCGCTCAGCTTTTGGATTCCGAAAGTAAGCATCAGCAGCTTATTGACGATGTGGAGCTGCTGTCCGCCGGACGGGAAATGGATATGGAGGCGGTTCGCAGCGGACAGCTTTCTCCCGTGTTCTTTGGGTCGGCACTTACCAATTTCGGTATTGAACCGTTTCTGGAGGCGTTCCTGAAGCTGACTCCTCCGCCCCTTGCCCGGGTGGCGGACTGCGGACGTATCGACACCTTCGACCCGGATTTCTCCGCTTTTGTGTTTAAGATCCAAGCCAACATGAACAAGGCACACCGGGATCGGCTGGCGTTTATGCGTATCTGCTCCGGGCGTTTTCAGCGGGACGCGGAATACTACCATGTACAGGGTGGGCGGAAAATGCGCCTTTCCCAGCCCCAGCAGCTTATGGCCGCGGAGCGGGAGATCGTGGAGGAGGCCTATGCCGGCGACGTGATCGGCGTGTTCGATCCGGGCATCTTCGCCATCGGGGATACCATTACCGTGCCGGGGAAGAAATTCTCCTATTCCGGCATCCCTACCTTCGCGCCGGAGCATTTCACCCGGGTGTCCGCCAAGGATTCCATGAAGCGCAAGCAGTTCGTCAAGGGCACGGAGCAGATCGCCCAGGAGGGCG
>CAZAOL010000137.1:0-3758 GCA_964486785.1 uncultured Oscillospiraceae bacterium | reverse complement strand
CCTGCAAGGAAAAGAGCGGGGACAAGACCTGGTTTGCATACAATGAGCAGGAAAAGGTCAAAATCCTTAAAGAGCTGGAGGGCAAGAAGGTAAAGATCCAGCGTTCCAAGGGCTTGGGCGAGAACGATCCGGAGATGATGTGGATGACCACCATGAATCCGGAGACCAGACGCCTGATCAAGGTCATGCCGGAGGACGCGGAGCGGACTGCCCATTATTTTGACATCCTGCTGGGGGACAGTCTGGCGGAGCGGAAAAACTTCATTGCGGAAAACGGCGCGAAGTATTTAGAGCTGGCGGACATTTCGTAAATAGGCCTTCCCCTTTGGGTCTGTTGCAAAATCTATGTTTTGCAACAGACCCCTCTCCCGCCCCCTTTCGGGGGGCACCCTCCCCAAAGGGGAGGGCATTTATAAGTGTTAAGGAGTGCAATATGGCACGGAAGAAGAAAGAGCCCGAGCAGGGCAAGAAAAAGATAAATACCGACGGCATCATGGGGCTGGTAGGCTCTACCACTGAGCAGCCGATTTCCGAAACGCTGGAGATCAACTATATGCCCTATGCCATGAGCGTGATCGTGTCCCGGGCGATCCCGGAGATTGACGGCTTCAAGCCGTCCCACCGGAAGCTGCTGTACACCATGTACAAGATGGGGCTGCTCACCGGCGGACGCACCAAGTCCGCCAACATCGTGGGTCAGACCATGCGGCTCAATCCCCACGGTGACGCGGCGATCTACGAAACCATGGTACGCCTTGCCAAGGGCAATGAAACGCTGCTGCATCCGTTTGTGGATTCCAAGGGCAATTTCGGCAAGGTCTATTCCCGGGACATGGCCTATGCCGCCTCCCGGTATACCGAGGCAAAGCTGGACGGCTTCAGCAATGAGCTGTTCCGGGACATCGATTCCGACACTGTGGACATGGTGGACAACTATGACGCCACCATGAAAGAGCCTGCGCTGCTGCCTACCACGTTTCCCAACGTTTTGGTAACAGCGAATCAGGGCATCGCGGTGGGCATGGCGTCCAATATTTGCTCGTTTAACCTGAAAGAGGTGTGCGAAACTGCCATTGCCCTCATGAAAAACCCGGAGCATGACATTCTCAGCACCTTGCCCGGCCCAGATTTCTCCACCGGCGCGCAGCTTTTGTTTGACGAGGCCACAACCCGGGAAATATATTCTACAGGGCGTGGCAGCTTTAAGCTCAGAGCCAAGTGGCGTTATGTGAAGGACGGCAACCGCATTGAAATCTATGAGATTCCTTACTCCACCGCGGTTGAGGTGATCATGGACAAGGTGGCGGAGCTGATCAAGGCGGGCAAGATTCGGGAGATCGCGGATATGCGCGACGAAACGGATCTGAACGGCTTGAAGCTGACCATCGACCTTAAGCGTGGTGTGGACGCGGACAAGCTGATGCAAAAGCTGTTCCGCATGACGCCCTTGCAGGACAGCTTTGCCTGTAACTTTAATATCCTCATTGCGGGAATGCCCAAAGTGATGGGTGTGGATGAGATTCTGGAGGAATGGACGGCTTGGCGGACGGATTGCATCAAGCGCAGACTGTTCTTCCAAATCGGCAAGAAGGAGGATCGGCTGCATCTGCTCAAGGGCTTGGAGCGGATCCTGCTGGACATCGACAAGGCCATCCGCATCATTCGGGAGACGGAGCTGGAAAGCGAGGTCGTTCCCAATTTGATGATCGGCTTTGGCATTGATGAGATTCAGGCGAATTTCGTGGCGGAGATCAAGCTGCGGAATATCAACAAGGAGTACATCCTCAAGCAGACCAAGGCCATCGACGAGCTGGAGCGGGAGATCGCGGATCTGCGGGCTACTCTCAAGAGCAGCCGCAAGCTGCAGGATGTGATCATCAAGGAGCTGCAGCAGGTCGCGGACAAGTACGGGAAGCCCCGTAAGACGGAAATCATCTACGAGTCCACCCAAATCGAGCCGGAGGAGGAAGAAATCTCTGTTCCGGATTATCCGGTGACGCTGTTCGTATCCAAGGAGGGCTATATCAAGAAGATCACTGCCCAGTCCCTGCGGATGTCCGGAGAGCAGAAATTCAAGGAGGGCGACAGCCTTTCCTTCTCCGTGGAGACCACCAACCGGGCGGAGCTGCTGGTATTTACCGACCGCTTCCAATGCTATAAGACCCGTCTGTCCGACTTTGAGGACGGGAAGGCATCCCAGCTCGGTGATTATCTGCCCCAGAAGCTGGGCTTTGATCCGGAGGAAAAGGTAACACAGGTGATCCTGCCCGGGGATTACAAGGGCTTCGTGCTGTTCTTCTTTGAAAACGGCAAGGCTGCCAAGGTGCCCCTTTCCGCCTACGAAACCAAGACAAACCGCCGTAAGCTCACCGGCGCGTACAGCGACAAGAGTCCGGTGAAGGGAATCCTTTCCTTTGCGGCGGATGTGCAGCTTGCTGTCTACGCCAGCGACGGACGCTGCCTGATCTTTTCTACGGCGCAGCTTCTGCCTAAGACCACCCGCAATACACAGGGCGTGGCGGTGATGGCGTTGAAAAAGAAATCGGTTCTGAGCCATGCGCTCCGAATCGAGGAAAGCGGCATTGCCAATCAAAGCCGCTACCGCACAAAGACCATTCCGGCAGCCGGTGCGCTGCTTAAGAGCGAGGACAGCGGGGATAAACAGATCTCCTTTGAGGTCTGAAAATAAGTGGAGGGATTGGATGAAGCAGCTTTGGGGAAGATTTGGATGGATCGCGACCACGGTGCTGGGCTGTGCCATATTCGCGCTGGGCTTTGATTTGTTTCTGCTTGCCAATGAGCTGAATACCGGCGGCGTATCCGGTCTGTCCATGGTGATTCGGGAGCTGCTGGGCTTCGGCTCGGTGGGCGTGATTCAGCTTGTTATCAATGTTCCGCTGTTTCTGCTGGGCGGCATCAAGATTGGCAGAAAGTTCTTTGTGGGATCTTTCTTGGGGCTGGTTAGCAGCTCGCTGTTTATTGATTTGTTTTCCGCTATTACACCCCCTCAGACGGAACCGCTGCTGGGCGCGCTCTACGGTGCGGCCCTCTGCGGTGTGGGCGTAGGTATGGTGTTTGCCGGGGGTGCTTCCACCGGTGGATCGGATATTTTGGTGCGGCTTCTGAAGCTGAAATACCGGAATGTGCCTGTGGGACGGATCAATCTGTTTATCGACCTTGCGGTAGCGTTGCTGACGGGTCTGGTATTCCGGGACGTTTCCAAAACGCTGTACACCGGGATAACGGTGTTCATTACCGCTCAGGTGGTGGACGCGGTGATCTACCGCTTCGACTATTCCAAGGTGGCATTGATCATCACCGGGGAATATGAGCAGGTAGCCAAACAAATCGGAGATAAGCTCCACAGGGGAACCACCTTCCTTTACGGTCAGGGCGCGTATTCCGGCAAGGATACCAAGGTGGTGCTCACTGCCGTGAAGCGGCAGCAGCTTGCGGAGCTGAAGGAGCTGGTCACCCGGATCGATCCCAACGCGTTCATCATCGTGCAGGAGGCCCATCAGGTGCTGGGCGACGGCTTCGCCCGGTACAGCAAGGACTCCTTGTAAGAATAGGAAAAAAATAAGATACAGGGCTTGACATTTGCGGAATGTGTGCTATAATTCAAATCGTTCCGCGGGTGTAGCTCATCCGGTAGAGCGCCACCTTGCCAAGGTGGAGGTAGCGAGTTCGAGCCTCGTCACCCGCTCCATGTAAAAAACCTCTTTTGTCTACCAGACAAAAGAGGTTTTTTACAATGA
>CAZAOL010000136.1:0-3776 GCA_964486785.1 uncultured Oscillospiraceae bacterium | reverse complement strand
AGGGGAGGTGGCGCGGCGTAAGCCGTGCCGGAGGGGCCATCCCAAAATCAAATCGGCATATACTCCTTGCGGATCGCATCCCTCTGCTCCTGCGTGTCACAGGGCAGCGCATACACATATCCCAAATACCGCTCCGGCATCAGCAATCCCGCCTGCACCTCGCTGAGCATCCTTGCGCGCACCTTTTCCTCGTCGTAAAGCACACCGTTGCCCCAGCCAATCACCACCGCGTCCGTGGGGATCTCATGGGCATCCTTCACCCGGTACAGCCTGCCCAGCACGCTGCACAGCCGCAGTGCCTCCCAAACGGCGCGCTCCCACATCCGCTGGAAATCCACAATCGTCAGATGATACTCTCCCTCCGTAGAGGTAATCTCCGTAGCAGTCCGTTCTGCACTCTCCACCGCGGACAGCAGTCCACGCTTCAGCCCGATCACATTCTCCACGCTTCGCAGCAGAGCCTGTTCCCGTGCCAAATAGGAGGCTTCTCTCAGCTCCGGCGTAAATGCCGTCACGCCAACCGTCTCCGGATCCTCGTCCAGCCCCACGAAGGTGGTGTCCTCAAAGCTGTAGTTGCCCTGAGGATCCCGCTTGAGCATATCCGCGCTGACGATAATGCGGCTTTTGCCACGCTCAAATTCTCCGTTAAGCTGAGCCATATTCCGGTCGATACCGCGGATCAGTCCAACCGCCGCGGCATAAACGGAAACCCCATCCGCCGAGCCGTCCACACAGTTCAGCACCGGCGTCCGCAGGCCCACCAGACCCACCGAGCCTATCCGCTGCCGGAAGGTGTATTCCTCCGGCAGGGCGGCGTACTGCTCCAGCTCCGTCAGGGGCACCCGCTGTCCGGGCACGTTTTCCGAGCCGGAGCGCAGAAGAATATTGCGAATGGTCAAAAACCCGTTGGCATCCACCGTCCGCCGCTCCAGCAGCGTGTAGTAGTATTTCCCCTGCACACACCGCTCCGCCGTGCCGATATCCGTCACATTTCCCATAGCATCCCGCCCGAAGATCAGCACCTCCGTCCGGGGGATCACGGCAAACGCGAAACCGTCCTTCTGCATGATGGGCTTGAGATAGCTCTCCCCGCCGATCAGCGCAAGCTGGAGTGCCTGCACCTGCTTGCACTCCAACGCCGCCAGTATACCCTTGGCGAAAGCATCGTCCGAAGCCGTGCGATGCTCAGAAAATACCGTTTTCGTCAGCTTTCTTACAATGGTGTAGGGGATCTGCTGACTGGGATCGTCCTTTGCCGTCACCTCCCGTCCATAGTACAGCCGAAACCATTCCCCGATCGCCCGCTTCATAGGGGCAGAGGTAATGTCCCCGGCACGGAAAACAGTCTGGTAATTATCCAATGCGATATTCACTTTTGCACCTCCCTTGCATCGATCACGATCCTCCGCTGGGCGCGAACGCCCCATTCCAGTCCGTCAATGTACGCCTCCAGCCGGGCCACCTTGGCACGCAGCCGTTCATTTTCCGCCACCAGCTCCGCTCTTGCGTATACCGGCAGCACCTGCTCCATCAGCCAGCTTTTGAATTTACCCACAGAAATCTCCTCCCAAAATCTCCTGCGCTTCCCGGTCGCGGCGCATCACGGTAGCGCAAAAATAACGAATGTCGTCCATTGCATGATCGTTTTCCTTTACAGGTCTGTCCACCTGTCCTTTCTCCTCCCACCGGTACAGTCCAAATTCCCGAATGGCATCGGCGCAGTCCGCCCCGATCTTCAGCGCGCCGGAGGACAGTAACGCCGCCACCAGCCGGATCCCCGGCAGTACATCGTTTTTCGCCTTCCGCACAGGAAAGCGTCCATGCCGCCGGATGCAAGCAATGAAGCTGGCGGCGGAAGGGTCTACGATCACGCTTTGGATCACCCTGTCCCCGGCCAGCTTCACCAGCTCCTGATAATATTCTTCATCGGTTTTCATGGTCTGACTGTCCCGACCGCTGTGATAGTATTCCGCCACCCGGACCGCCTTTCCGCCCCGCACACACCATAGTCCCGCGGAGAAGGGGTTTTGGATGCCGTAGTCGCAGGATATGTACCACGTCCCCTGAGTAGGCAGCTCCTTGGCAATGTGCCGCTCCTTTTGGAAGGAATATACCAGTCCCTCCGCCATGCACCACTGCCCCTGAATGTACCGCCTGTAAAACACTCCGGTGTACATCCGCTCATAGCGTTCCCGGATCGCCTTGGCAAGGCTGAGATTGTCCGCCATGGTAAAATGCAGCCGCAGGGCATTTTTCTCCGTGGCCTTGCACACCCATTCCTTGTAAAACCAGTGCTCCGGGCCTGCGGGATTGCAGTTGAACCACAGCTTCGAGCCATCCACCGAGCAGCGGGCGCACACCTGCTCCACAAAGGAGCGGGGCATCAGAGCCACCTCATCCAGCAGCGCACCCGCAAGGGTCAAGCCCTGAACCTGCATATAGGAGCTTTCATCCCGCCCGCCGAACAGGAAAAACACATTTCTGCGCCCCTGATAGCATACCTCCAACCGGCTGTGACTGCGAAATTCCCGAATCTGCATCACTCCTCCCAGCCAGCTATGCAGATTCATCACCACATTGCGCCGCAGGGCTTCCACCGTCTTGCCGCAAATGGCAAACCGCTGATCATCAAAGGAGGACATGGCCCACAGGAAGAAGCCGTCTACCATGCACACAGTCTTTCCGGAGCGGATCGCCCCGTCACAGATGATAGCGTCCCTGTCCCGAAAGGCGGGACGGAACCACCATGTAGCCGCCAGCCGCTGCCGCTTACTGAACCTCCGGTAGATCATCGGTGTCCATATCCTCCGTTTCCTCCAGCAGCATTTCCAGCAGATTGTTCTCCTCCACCTCCGCTTCCTCCTTGCTTCCGAACATCCCCAAATGCTTCCCCAGCAGCTCTAAAGCTTTCATTTTATCATAGTTGCTCACCTGTACACCGTACCGGCTGACCTTGATCCCGGCGATTGCCCGCCGCTGCTGCTCAGAAAGTCCATCCGTAGGCGCGATCCGCACCGCCCCGTCCTCCGCCACACAGGTGTGGTCGGTCACCTTGGCAAAGGCAATCGCCGCCAGCTCCCGCAGCACCTGATCCTGAGAGATCTGCGTCCGTTCCGACCGCTGCTCCATAGCCTGCCGAATGGCGGCAGCCACCTCCGGCTTTTTCAGCAAGGCATAGCTGTTCTTCTCCGCGCTATTGGGAACATAGCCCGCCCGTATGGCCGCTTGGGTGGCGTTAAGATCAACCAGATACTCCTCTACAAACCGCCTTTGCTTGTGTGTCATGCCCATCCACCTCACTTTCCCCCGGGCATAGAAAAGGAGGCCCGGGCAACCGCCCAAGCCTCCCTGCTTATCTTGCTGAATACATCCTACACCATGCCATAATAAAAATCAATGCCCCCAAAGTGCCCCGCACCCTCATGCCTTCCCCCGCACCCCTATCCCCTCTCCCGGGGAGAGGGTGGCCGAACGAAGTGAGGTCGGAGTGGAATGCGGGCAGCAATCTCCAAGCCACCATCCACCTCCGTACCTCCACCACCTCCTCGCCCCCTCACCGTTTCCCCCGTACCCTCGCCCCCCGCGCTTGCGAGGGGGGTGCCCCAGTGCGCACACTGGGGCGGGGGGAGTCTGTCATTCCCAGCGCGGTCGAGGAATCCGTCCCCCAAGCCTCCCCTCTTAGGGGAGGTGGCGCGGCGTAAGCCGTGCCGGAGGGGTCATACCCTAAACCTTCCCCCGCGCCCCTATCCCCTCTCCCGGGGAGAGGGTGGCCGAAC
>CAZAOL010000135.1:0-3791 GCA_964486785.1 uncultured Oscillospiraceae bacterium | reverse complement strand
AGTTCCACAGGGAAACGCCCGTAGGTGCCGGCTACATATTCTTTATCAATGGAAGTGATGCTCATAAAAATCAGCCTTTCGTCACCATGGTGCCTGCGCCTTCGTCGGTAAACAGCTCCATGAGGATGGAGTGGGGGATCCGCCCGTCCATGATGATCACATTGTCTACGCCGTGATCCAGCGCGTCAATGCAGCAGTCCACCTTGGGGATCATGCCGCCGGAGATCACGCCGGAGGCATAAAGCTGCTTGGCTTCGGATTCGGTGATTTGAGGAATCAGGGTGGAGGGGTCGTCCTTGTCCTGCAGGATGCCGGCAATATCCGTCATCATGATTAGACGCTCCGCGCCCAGCGCGCCCGCGATTCGGGCGGCAGCGGTATCGCCGTTGATATTGTAGGTGTTGCCGTGGCGGTCGCTGGCTACGGTGGAAATGACCGGGATATAGCCGTTTTCCAGCAGGTCGTTGATGGGCTGGGGACGGATCTTGGTGATTTGTCCTACGTAGCCCAGTGCTTCGTCCTTCATGGTGGCTTCGATGATGCCGCCGTCGATGCCGGAAAGTCCCACGGCGTGACCGCCGTTCATTTGAATCAGGTTTACCAGCGTCTTGTTGATCTTGCCAGCAAGCACCATCTGCACGATGTCTACGGTCTCTTTATCGGTGACCCGCAGACCGTCCACAAACTGCGCCTGCTTACCTAAACGCTTCATAGTCTCGCTGATCTCCGGGCCGCCGCCGTGCACCAGCACCACCTTGACACCGGTGAGCCACAGCAGGACGATGTCCTCCATGACCTGTTGCTTTAGCTGCTCGTTGACCATGGCGTTGCCGCCGTATTTCACAACGACGACCTTGCCGCGGTAGCGGCGGATATAAGGCAGAGCGGCGGTTAACACCTCTGCCCGCTCAGCGTTGGAAAACATTCCTTCCATATGCGTTGCTCCTTGTTATTGAACTAGAGATAAGCTTCTCCTGGAGGGGAGCCTTTTAAGTGCGGTAGTCGCCGTTGATCTTTACGTATTCGTAGGTCAGGTCGCAGCCCCACGCGGAGGCGGAGCAAGGGCCGTCACCTACGGAGATTAGAATGTCGATTTCTCTTTCCAGAAGAATCTCCTTCGCCAGCTCCTCGGAGAAGGGGATGCCCAGTCCGTTTTCACAGACCTGGATCTCACCCTTGGGGCTGCGGAAGCGGATGGAAATCTTGCTGATGTCCACGTCCGCGCCGCTGTAGCCGATGGCGCACATCTCCCGTCCCCAGTTGGCATCCGCGCCGAACATGGCGGTTTTGACCAGACTGGAGCAGATCACGCTCTTGGCGCAGATCCTGGCGGTTTCCATGTTATCCGCTCCGGAGACAATACACTCTAACAGCTTCGTCGCACCCTCGCCGTCGCCGGCAAGGGTGCGGCAAAGGGACACGGTGATGGTGTTCAATGCCTTCATAAAGGCGGAGAAATCCTCGCCCTCGGCGGTGATCTCTTCATTGCCCGCCATGCCGTTGGCAAGCACCACCACCATGTCGTTGGTGGAGGTGTCGCCGTCCACGGAGAGCATATTGAAGGTGCTTTGAATGTCGGTGGACAGAGCCTTCTGCATCATTTCGGAGGAAATGGCGCAGTCGGTGGTGATGAATACCAGCATGGTGGCCATGTTGGGATGGATCATGCCGCTGCCCTTGGCAATGCCGCCCATGCGGCAGACCTTGCCGCCTACGGTGAATTCAATGGCGATCTGCTTGTCCACGGTGTCGGTGGTCATGATGGCCTGTGCCGCCGCGGCACTGCCGTCATAGGAAAGTCCTTGATACAGCTCGTCAAAGCCGTTTTCAAAGGGAGTCAGGGACATGGGCTGACCGATGACACCGGTGGAGGCGACGACCACATTTCCGGCGGCAATGCCGGTCTTGGTCTGCACCAGCGCGCAGGTATCCTCGGCAAGCTGGATGCCGCCGGGATTGCAGGTGTTGGCGTTGCCGCTGTTGCAAATGATCGCCTGTGCCTTGCCGTCGGCGAGGTGCTTGCGGGTCACCTGCAGAGGCGCGCCCTTGACCAGATTGGTGGTATATACGGCGGCGGCATTGGCGAGGGTGTCGCTGACAATCAGAGCAAGATCCTTCTTGCTCCGGTTTTTCCGAATTCCGCAATGGATGCCGTTGGCCCGAAAGCCCTTTGCGGCGCATACGCCGCCGGAGATGATCTTCATGGTAATCAGTTCCTTACATTATATATTCGTTGAGAGAATGGCGAACCCCTCCGTCAGCTTCGCTGACACCTCCCCTGAGAGGAGGCAAGGGCTGATTAAACGTCCAGTCCGGTGGTTTCGTCCACGCCCAGCAGGAGATTCATGTTTTGGATCGCCGCGCCGGACGCGCCCTTGCCTAAATTATCGAACAGGGCGGTGACCATGGTCTGATGCTCGTGACCGTTGACGATGATCCGCATGGAGTCCTTGCCGGCGAGCGCGGCGGCGTAGATCAGCGGCGCGTCGCCGCCCAAGGGGGCGACGGAGACCAGCTTTTGTCCTTCGTAATGGGCGCAAAGGTGATCGTATGCCTTCCGCGCGTCAATGCCCGGAAGCAGCAGGGAGGTTGCCATGCCCTCGTAGAAATCTCCCAAAATGGGGGAGAACACCGGGGGCTGGGCAAGCCCGCACAGCTTCTGCATTTCCGGCAGATGCTTATGGCGCAGGGTGGTGCCGTAGATCCGGTGGCTGTCGTGGAGGGGGTCACGGTTTTCGTCTTCATATTCCGCGATCAGGCTCTTTCCGCCGCCGGAATAGCCGGTGAGGGAATATGCCGTCAGGGGGAAGTCTGCCGGGATGATGCCGCTATCTACCAAGGGGTAGGCACAGGCGATGAAGCCGCTGGCGTGACAGCCGGGGTTGGCGACTCGGCGGCTTTCCGCGATTGCCTGCCGATGGGCGGGGGAAAGCTCCGGGAAGCCGTAGGCCCAAGCGTCATTGGTGCGGTGGGCGGTGGAGGTGTCGATGATCTTGACACCCGAGCCCTCCGCCAAGGCTACCGCCTCTACTGCCGCCGTGTCCGGCAGGCACAAAAAGGCGATGTCCGCGGCAAACAGGGCATCCTTCCGGGCGTTGGCGTCCTTACGAAGGGAATCGGGCAGAATGATCAGCTCCAGATCCGACCTGCCGGACAGCCGCTCCCGGATACGCAGACCGGTGGTTCCGGCACTGCCGTCTATAAATACCTTAGTCATTGGCTAAGCTCTCTTTCACGTATTGGATCTGGGCTTCCACGGAGGCCACCGAGGTGCCGCCCTGACTGATCCGCTTTTCCACGCAGGTCATCAGGTCGATGGCACTGTACAGGTCGGTGTCGAACAGGTCGCTGTAGGTCTTGTACACCTCCAGCGGAAGCTCCTCCAGCACGGTGCCCTTTTGGATGCAGTAGGCAACCAGCGAGCCGGAGATCTTATAGGCACTGCGGAAGGGCAGTCCCTTCTTTACCAGATAGTCCGCCAGATCCGTGGCGTTGATAAAGCCCTTCTGCGCCGCAAGACGCATATTGGCGGTGTTGGCGGTGAGGGTGTCGATCATAGGCGCGAACACTTGCAGGCACATCTTTACGGTGTCCACCGCGTCGAAGACGCCTTCCTTGTCCTCCTGCATATCCTTGTTGTAGGCAAGGGGCAGACCCTTCAAGGTGGTGAGCAGCCCCATCAAATCGCCAAATACACGACCGGTCTTGCCCCGGACCAGTTCTGCCATATCCGGGTTCTTCTTCTGGGGCATAATGGACGAGCCGGTGGTGTAGGCGTCGGACAGCTCAAT
>CAZAOL010000134.1:0-3891 GCA_964486785.1 uncultured Oscillospiraceae bacterium | reverse complement strand
GGCAGGGCTGGGCACAGCGGCCCCGGTTGCCGGAGCGTCCGCCGATGGCGGCGGACAGATAGCATTGCCCGGAATAGCACATACACAGCGCGCCGTGGGCGAATACCTCGATCTCAATGGGGGAATTTTGACAAATATAGCGGATCTCATCCTCGGAAAGCTCCCGGCTCAGCACCACCCGGGTCATGCCCATGGCGGCGCAAAGCAGAACGCCGGGCATGGAATGGACGGTCAATTGGGTAGAGCCGTGAATGGCGACCCGGGGAGCGATTTGGCGGCACAGCCGTGCCACACTTAGATCCTGCACGATGAACGCGTCCACACAGCAGTTGGCGGCGTGGCGGATCAGGCTGCAAAGCTCCTCGGTCTCCCGGTCGGACACCAGCGTATTCAAGGTCAAATGCACCGCCACACCCCGGACATGACAGTATTTCACCGCCTCCACCAAAGCCTGAGGGGTGAAATTTTTCGCGCTTTGCCGGGCATTAAAAATGCCGCAGCCAAGATATACGGCATTCGCGCCGTTTTGAACCGCGGCCTTCAGGGCATCCATAGAGCCGGCGGGGGATAACAGTTCCAGCATGGCGATACTCTCCATAATCGTATACTTACAGACATTATAACACAGCTTCGCCCGCTGTGCTAGACCGCAAACAGAAAATTCACAAATTTATCAGTTCACAGTTTTCGCCGCGCCCGTGAGCTTATCCCTCTCCCCCGGGAGAGGGTGTGGCGCAGGGGAAATTTCCGCAAAAAAATCCAAAGCTGGGTATGATCGCCTGTAAAGCGGGGATAATGAGCTTCGGAGGTGCTTATATGAGCAAGAAAAACAGTTTTTGGAACAAACTGGCCGGTAAGGGCTATTACATCGCGCTAATCGTATGCGCGGTGGCAATCGGTGTTTCCGGCTACCTGTATTACCGGAATTTAGATCAGGATGCCCAGCTTTCCGATGCCGGGGGAAACGCGGCACAGACGGACTCCAACGTTCCCGCCGTGGCTACCCAGCCTTCGGACGATGTTTCCGCGGATGCTACCGTGAAGACGGAGCCGCTGAAGACCGGGATGCCTGTGGACGGGGAAACGGTGATGGTCTACTCCATGGACAGCCTGAGCTACGACCCCACTACCCGGGACTGGCGTGTCCACAACGGCATTGACATCGCCGCCCAAACCGGCGCGGAGGTCAAAGCGGCAGCGGACGGTGTGGTGTACACTACCTATCAGGACGAAGCCATGGGTACTACCGTGGTGATTCGCCATGACGGGGGGTATGTGACCACCTATTCCAGTCTGGATTCGGAGCTGACCGTTGCCACCGGGGACGCGGTGACGCTGGGGCAGACCATCGGCTATGTGGGACGCTCCGCGCTGTTGGAGACTGCCTTGGGTGACCATGTGCATTTTTGTGTCACCCTGGATGATGTGAGCATCGACCCGGCGGACTTTTTTGATCAGGACTGAGCCACGCTTTTTGTTTTCTTTCCTCTTAATAAGAATGGGCCGCCGAATTTTCGGCGGCCGCTTTTTATGCAAAATTGAGGTGTGGACGGATTGGAATAATTTCCGCCCTCGTAGGGCACGCATTTCATGCGTGCCCCAGGGCGTCAATAAACCGGTATGTCATTCCGAGGGAGCGAAGCGAGCCGAGGAATCCGTTACCCCGCCCTTCGCTACGCTCATAAATGCGGGGTCGGGGGTTAGGCAAAGCTGAGAGAAAAGTCGGTGCTTAGGGGAGTTTTGCGGCGCAGATGATCCTGAATTTCCTCCAAAAGCAGCAAATAGCGGTCGATCGCCATATCGTACAGCCGCAGCAGCTTTTCGTCCAGATCCTTGCACGCCGGATCGGGATGCAGGGGAATGATCGTATCCGCCGCGCCGGGGGCGACCATGCGGAGGGTGTTGCCCAGCAGATCACGCTTCGTGCCCCGGGGGACGGTCATCATCTGGGTAATGGTTTTCATGAGCTTGACGCTTCTTTCCACCGCCGACGCTCTGACATTGGGATAGAACATGGCCACAGTCTCACATTCGCCGGGGGTGAGCCGCATATGGGGCGTCTGATCGTACAGATGGGCGGGGCTTTTGCCGTCCATCACCAGCAGATACCGGTCGAATTCCGTTTCGATTTGATTGTGGGTGGCCTTGCCGGATTCCACCATGCGGCGGATGAAGGGATGACTCATGGAGTCCAGCACGTAGTGGGCCAGCACGCCGTACAAATATGCCATCGCTCCCTCGGAGGGATTCAGCCGCACAGCCCGGCACACCCGCTCAAAGAAAACCACGCCGGTTTGGTCGTGATACTTGGCGCAGAGCTTCACGGTGCTGTCATGGATCAGAGGGTCGTGATAGCGGAGCAGATCCGGGCCATGGAGTCCCATGTCATAGAGCTGGCGAAACCGTCCCACCGTCCTCCGAACCTCCGGCGGCAGCGTGGGCAGCAGCTCGCTGCCAAAACGAAAATGGGCGTAATTTCCGGGCATTGGTATCTCATCCCCTTCTTTTTTTTCTTTATTTTACACCACCTGCGCTCCATTTCAAGGGGAAAAAAGAAAATTTTTGTAGATTTTTCTTAGAATCATGATAAAATCACAGAAAGAACCACCAAAGGAGCTGTGTCATGACAAGGAAGTTATATTATGAGGACTGCCATATGTCCCGTTTCACTGCCCGGGTGCTGGACTGCCGGAAGGACGGCAGGGGCTATCTTGTGACGCTGGACGCCACCGCTTTTTATCCCGAGGGGGGCGGTCAGCCCTGCGATCTGGGAGTTTTGGGCGGTGTGAATGTGCTGGATGTGCAGGAGCGGGGGCAAGAGGTGGTGCATCTGTGTGATGGGCCGCTGGCTGTGGGCGATACCGTGGAGGGTCAGATCCAATGGGAACGCCGCTTTGATTTGATGCAGCAGCACACCGGAGAGCATATGGTTTCCGGTGTGGTATGCGCCCGTTATGGGTATCACAATGTGGGCTTTCACATGGGAGCGGACGTGATCACCATCGACTTTGACGGAATCCTTCCGGCGCAGGCGTTGCCGGAGATCGAGGCTGAGGTGAACCGCCGGATATGGGAAAATATTCCGGTCAAATGCTGGATACCATCGGAGCAGGAGCTGCCCCGGACATATTACCGCACCAAGCGCGCCCTAAGCTGGCCTGTGCGGCTGGTGGAGATCGCAGGAGTGGATAGCTGCGCCTGCTGCGGTGTCCATGTGGAGCGCACAGGAGAGATCGGGCTGGTGAAGCTGCTGAGCTGTGTGAAATTCCATCAGGGCGTGCGAATCGAGCTGGTCTGCGGCGGCAGAGCGGTAGCACTTTTGAATCAGGTTTATGAGCAGGCGCGGCAGGTTTCTCAGGCGTTTTCCGCCAAGCTGCCCACGATCGGGGAGGCGGCGAGACGGATGAATGAGCGGCTGACGGCGGCGGAATACCGGGTCACCCAATTGGAGCGTCAGAGCTTTGATGGAGTTGCCGCTGGCTACGCCGGTCAGGGAGATGTGGTGCATTTCCATGAGGGGCTGGATGCCAACGGGATTCGGGAGCTGGCAGACCGAATCGCACAGCAATGCGGCGGTACGGCGGCGGTGTTTTCCTCCGGTGAACAGGGCTATATGATCTGCCTTGTGAATAAAAACGGAGATGTACGGGAGCTGGGAAACGCCCTGAAAGAGAAATTGGGTGCCCGGGGCGGCGGAAAGCCGGGTTATTTCCAAGGCTCGGTGCAAGCCACCGAAGCGCAGATCCGGGAGCTTTTTGGCGCGGTGTGAGCATCCTCGACCCCGTTGGTGCGTCGGCGCGGTCATGACCGCGCCCTATGAAAGGCGCAGTCTTATGCCCTCTCCCGGGGAGAGGGTGGTTTCCGAAGGAAACCGGGAGAGGAACGGCGATA
>CAZAOL010000133.1:0-4056 GCA_964486785.1 uncultured Oscillospiraceae bacterium | reverse complement strand
TCGTCTTTGCGTTATTCGATTTACAAGGTACAGCCGCTCGCTTGCTGCGAACTTTTATATATTAGCAGGCAGATTTTGGTTTGTCAAGAGGTTTTTCAAGATTTCCCAAAATTTTTCTGCCGGTCACCCTCCCGGCGCAAGCCGTTCATCAGACAACTTGCGTATTCTAGCACGCCGGTTTTGGTTTGTCAAGCGTTTTTTCTGTTATCTCACAGAAATATTTGAGCATATCCCACTAAGGGCATCCGCGGCCTCGCCGCAGCTTTCCTCCCTATTGGCAAGGTCGCTTAAACTAACCATACCGCACAGCTTTCCGTTTTGCAGCACCGGCAGCCGCCGCACCTGCTGACGTGCCATGAGCCTTGCGGCTTCACCGGTTTCCATATCCGGCTGAGCCGCCACCACACTGCCGGACATCACATCCCTGACCTTGGTCTGACCGGGCTTGCGTCCCGACGCCAGACAGCGGGTCACCAGATCCCGATCCGTCACCACGCCGCACAGCCGCCCATCGCTTCCGCACACCGGCAACATTCCTATATTATAATGTGCAAGTGTCCGCGCCGCCACCTCCACCGACTCCTCCGCACCGATACGGATTGCCGGAGCGGTCATCATTTCCCTGACCTTCATGCCATCCCCCCCTTTGCATAAAGCAGTATGCCCTTCTTTTTCAGGGAATATACACCAAATTTTCCCTGTCATTTTCGGGGGTAATTGAGAAAAAACCAGTTGTGATAACCGGGATTGTCTGATATAATGGCAGTAACTATATCCATGTCAGGAGTTGAGCCATATGAATGAGAAACGCCGCTCCCCCAGACCTGAGCCTGTACAGGAGGTGGAGGGACAGCTTGAGGGGCGAAACGCTTTGACCGAGGCCTTGAGAAGCGGCCGCACCATTGACAAGGTGTTTATCGCCGCGGGCGACACCGACCGCGCTTTGCAGCGGTTGGCAGCTCAGGCCAAGGAGGCCGGTGCGGTGGTGGTGCCGGTAGACCGGCGCAAGCTGGATGCCATGAGCGTGACACATGCCCATCAGGGCGTGATCTGTCTTGCCGCCGCCCATGACTATGCCACGCTGGATGACATTCTGGAAGAAGCGGAAAGTCGCGGAGAAGCCCCGCTGATCGTGATTTGCGACGAGCTCACCGACCCCCACAATTTAGGCGCGATCCTCCGCTCCGCCGAATGTGCCGGTGCCCACGGGGTAATCATCCCCAAGCGGCGCAGTGTCGGGCTTACCGCTGTGGTAGCCAAGGCCTCCGCCGGCGCGGTAGAATATATGAAGGTGGCGCGGGTGACCAATATCACCGCCGCCATCGAGGAGCTGAAAAGGCGGGGTGTATGGGTGTTCGGCACAGCCGCCGAAGGCTCTGTGCCTATGTATCAGGCAGATTTGAAGGGGGCGGCTGCCATCGTCATCGGCAATGAGGGCGTTGGAATGAGCCAGCTAGTGCGGAAAAGCTGTGATGTGATGGTGCACATTCCCATGCAGGGCAGAATTTCCTCTCTGAACGCTTCCGCCGCCGCTTCCGTGCTGCTGTATGAAGCGGTGCGCCAACGTCAAGGAGGTTAATATGGATTCTAATTTTAACCCCGAGCTGGACTTAGACAGCATCCTTCGGGAATTCAGCGACCATCCCCAGCCTCCTTCGGAGCAGCCGCAAAACGACCCTCCTCCGGAGCAGCCGCAGGAAGTCACCGGAGATACCATTCGGTTAGATCAGGTGCGGCAGGCAGTGGCCGCCGCCACTACGGATTTAAGTGATACCGCCGTATTTGAAGGCATCCGCATTACGGACGAGGAAGAAACGCAAGAAGCTCCCGACACCGCGCCTACCACGGTTTTGCCGGAGGTAGAGCCCTTTTCCGAGCAATGGGAGCCGGAATACGACGAGCCTATGGGTGAGCTCCCCCCCGCTCCCATCCCCTTCCGCCCGAAATCCCGGCTGAAGGAGCTTCGGGAGAAGCTGATTCTCGGCCCGGAAAAGCGGTACTATGAGCTGACGGAGCAAGGACTTTTTAAGCTGCAGCTTTCCTTAGTGCTGTGCTTGCTGGTATTTTTGGTGTCCGCCGGCTCGGCCGCTCTGTACATATGGGGCGTAATCGACCCGGAACGGCTGCGGCTGGTGGTATTCATTCAGTTCCTTGGTATGCTGCTGTCCGCCCTGCTGGGCTGTTACCGGCTGATGGAGGGCTTCGCGGATCTGCCACGGCTGCGCTTCACGGTCAACACTCTGCTTTCCTTCTCCTTTATCGTATGCTGCATCGACGGTGTTCTGTGTCTTTCCCAGCTTCGGCTGCCTGTGGGCGCGGCCTTCAGTCTGGCGATGGTGATGGAGATCTGGTCTGCCTATGACCGCCGCAGCGCGGAAATCGGTATGATGGATACCATGCGCCGTGCCACCACGCTGGACAGCGTGGTGCGTGTGGAGGATTGGTATGAGGGACGTCCCGGCTTCCGCACCGGAAAAGGTCAGGTGGAGCATTTCATGGACAGCTACACCGCCACTCCTCAGCCGGAAAAGCTGCTGAACCGGTATGCTTTGATTACGCTGGCGGTGAGCATCGGTTTGGGGGTGCTTTCCGGTGTGCGTCACGGCTTTGAAGCCGGCGTGCAGCTATGTGCCTCCGCCCTACTGATGGGTATGCCCGTCTCCGCGCTGCTGACGATCTCCCGTCCCATGGCAATTTTGGAAAAACGGCTGCACAAGCTGGGCACGGTGCTATGCGGCTGGCAGGGCATCTCCGCGGTAGACCGCATGGCGGCATACCCGTTGGAGGATACGGATCTGTTCCCCTACGGCTGTGCCAAGCTCAACGGTGTAAAATTCTACGGCGACCGGAATCCCGATCAGGTAGTGGCATACGCCACCGCCCTGATTCGTGCCAACCGGGGCGCGCTGGTCAGCCTGTTCGGCACGCTTCTGGAGAGCCGGAACGGCTACCTCTGCACCCCCCACGCGGTAACGGTCTACCCCGGCGGCATCGGCGGCGAGATTGGCGAGGATTCCGTGCTGGTGGGCACTTTGAGCTTTTTGCGGGACATGGGCGTGGACATGGGCAGCGGCACACGGGTGGCTCAGGCAGTCTACTGCGCCATAGACGGAGAGCTGGCCGGCGTATTCGCCGTGACCTACCGCCGCTCCGTATCCGCCGCCTCCGGACTGCGTACTCTGTGCGGCTACCGTGGGCTTACCCCGGTGGTGCTTTGCGAGGATTTCATGATTTCCGAAAGCTTTTTAGGGAGCAAATTCGGCGTGAACACCCGGCGCATGGCCTTCCCCGGCCTACAGCAGCGTATCGACCTGTCCCAGACCGAAGTGCCTGAGGATGCCCCGGTAATCGCGCTTACCACGAAGGACGGTCTTGCCCCCAAGGCGTTTGCCGTCACCGGCGCGCGGGTGCTGAAAAGTACTTGGAAGCTGGGGGTAGCGATCCATATGATCGGCGGCATCGTAGGTCTTGTGATCATGGCGGCATTGGCATGGGTGGGCGGCGCGCATCTGCTGAACCCCTTGAACCTGCTTGCCTACCAGTTTATTTGGATGATCCCCGGAATTCTAATCACCGAATGGACAAGAACCATATAATACTTACCGCCTTCCCACTCCGGGAAGGCGGTAAAACTGTCAAAAAAGTGATATGTCATTCCGAGCGAGCAGAGCGAGCCGAGGAATCCGCATCCAAATTGTTAGGTTTTTATCGAAAGTACGGATAAAATAGCAGCATTTAGGAGAACGGATTGCCACGTTGGCCTACGGCCTCCTCGCAATGACAGGCTTTTTCTACATTCTGCGGGGCTGTCCTGACGGACAGCCCCGCAGCATTTTATACAGAATTAGAAATCGCACTTGGCAGCGATGTATTCCTTCAGCTCACTGATGGGGACCCGCACCTGCTCCATGGTATCCCGGTCACGGACGGTGACGCAGTCGTCAGCAGGGGTATTCTCGTCGCCGACGGTCTGGAAATCCACCGTGATGCACAGAGGTGTGCCGATCTCGTCCTCCCGGCGGTAACGCTTGCCGATAGAGCCGGCATCGTCGAAGT
>CAZAOL010000132.1:0-4073 GCA_964486785.1 uncultured Oscillospiraceae bacterium | reverse complement strand
GACTGGGGGAGTTCGGGAAGAAGTACGTTTTTACTCCCCCCGACCTCGCTTCGCTCGGCCACCCCCCTCATAAATGCGGGGGGCGAGGACACTCCCCCTGACCACGCTTCGCTCGGTCATCCCCCTCATAAATGCGGGGGGCGAGGACACTCCCCCTGACCACGCTTCGCTACCCTCATAAATACGGGGGCCAAGAGTAAAGGAGAAACTATGACCCATTTATTTATCATCAATCCGGCGGCGGGGAGTAGAGACCGTACCGGGGAATACAGCGAGGTGATCCACCGGCTGTGCCGGGAGCGTGGACTTGACTACGATATCCGGGTGTCCACCGCGCCGGGAGAGTGTATGCGGATTGCCCGGCAGGCCGCCGAAACCGGCAAGGAGCTGCGGCTGTACGCCTGCGGCGGTGACGGTACGCTCAACGAGGTGGCACAGGGCGCGGCAGGCTTTGCCAATGCCGCCGTGACCGTGTTCTCCGGCGGCAGCGGCAACGATTTTGTAAAGATTTTCGACGATCCCAAGGCGTTTTTTGACCTTACGCGGCTGCTGGACGCGGAGGAGGTCACCTTTGACCTGATCCGCTGTAATGACGATTTTTCCCTGAATATCTGCTCCGTGGGACTGGATGCCCGCATCGGCACGGACGTTTCCCGGTATAAGCGGCTGCCCCTGCTTCACGGCTTTCGGGCTTACGCCGTCAGCACCGTGGTGAATGTGGTTCGGGGTATCGGACAGCACTTTGTAGTGGAGCTGAACGGAGAAGTGATCGACGGGGAGCAGACCTTTATCTGCGTATGCAACGGACGGTTCTACGGCGGCGGCTTCAATCCCGTGCCGGAGGCAGACCCCACCGACGGGCTGCTGGATGTGCTTTTGGTGAAGAAGGTCTCCCGGCTGCAGGTGCCTGCCATCATCGGAAAATACAAATCCGGACGCTATAAGGAGCTGCACAAGGTGGTGCGGCATTTCCGTACCGATAAGATCCGCATCCGGTGCGACAAGCCCAGCCCCATCAATCTGGACGGAGAGCTGCGGATGGCGGAGGATGTGACCATGTCCGTGGCGGAGGAAAAGCTGCGGTTTTTCTACCCCAAGGGTTTGCGCTTCGCGGTAAAAGAGCCTGCCATTCCCTAAAGGGCATTTGTATATGTATGGACTCTTGCAAGGACAGTATAGTATAAGGAGAATTGGTCATGGCGGATTGCGTTATTTTCTGTGCCGGGGAATTTCACGGTCTGGTGCAGGAGCTTTCCCAAGAGGATCATATCGTAGCAGCCGACGGCGGACTGGTGCATTTGCAGTCGCTGGGCATCACGCCGGATCGGATCCTGGGGGATTTTGATTCACTGGGCTATGTGCCCCAAGGCTCTCAGGTGTTCCCTGTGGAAAAGGAC
This sequence comes from uncultured Oscillospiraceae bacterium, assembly GCA_964486785.1. Lineage (GTDB taxonomy): Bacteria > Bacillota > Clostridia > Oscillospirales > Oscillospiraceae > Faecousia. The sequence goes on along the minus strand of CAZAOL010000132.1, from coordinate 2,676 downwards.
GACACCGACTGTATGCTTGCGGTGCGTCACGGACTGCTGGACGGTTACCGCCGATTTTTCATATACGGCGGCATGGAAGGCCCACGCCCGGATCACACCGTGGCGAATTTCCAGACCCTTTTGTATTTGTCCCGCAACGGTGCCACCGGCTATTTGATTGGGGAAAAGCAAATCGCCACCGTGCTCACCCGTGCCTGCGTCCGCTTTCCCGCAGACACCCAGGGCACACTTTCTGTGTTTGCCATGGGCGGCGGGGCGGAGGTGACCTTGACGGGAACGAAATATCCCTTGGAAAAGGGAATTCTTCAGCCGGACTTCCCTTTAGGTGTGAGCAACCGCTTTTTGGGGCAGGAGGCCACTGTCCGGGTCACACAGGGCAGTGTGCTGATCCTGTTTCCCCGGGATGCCGGTTTTCCCGAAATCATCAAAGGAGCTGACAGACCATGACCCCACCCATCGGACGCTTTGCCCCCACCCCCTCCGGGCGGATGCACTTGGGCAATGTGTTTGCCGCGCTGATCGCGTGGCTGTCCGTCCGGTCACAGGGCGGACAGCTTGTGCTGCGTATGGAGGACTTGGATACCCAGCGCACCAGCGAGGATCTTGCCGCCCTCCTGCGGGAGGATCTGGGCTGGCTGGGGCTGAGCTGGGACTGGGAGATGCCCCCTCAGAGCCGGCGGACGGAGGTTTATCAAAAATATTTTGACCAATTAAGGGAAATGGGGCTGCTGTACCCCTGCTATTGCACCCGCAGTCAGCTTCACAGCGTCAACGCACCCCATCTTTCCGACGGGACATACGTCTACACCGGGACCTGCCGGAATTTGACCGCGCCCCCTGCGGAGCGACCTCCGGCGTGGCGGGTGATCGTGCCGGAGCGGGAATACCGGGTGGATGACCTTTGTCAGGGCGTTTTCCGGCAGAATCTTGCCACAGACTGCGGGGATTTTGTGGTGCGCCGGGCGGACGGATGTTATGTCTACCAGCTTGCGGTGACTGTGGATGACGGCGAAGCCGGTGTGACGGAAGTGGTGCGGGGCATGGATCTTTTAGGCTCTGCGCCAAGGCAGATGTATTTGCAGGAGCTGTTTGGCTTTGCCCATCCTCAATACGGTCATGTGCCCATGCTGCTGGCCCCTGACGGACGGCGGCTGAGCAAACGGGACCGGGATTTAAATCTTGGCGTACTGCGCCAGCGGATGAAGCCTCAGGAGCTGATCGGCAGACTGGCGGCGGCGGCGGGACTGCTTCCTAAGTATGAGCCCATCTCCGCGGCGGAGCTGGCAAGTGTATTTCGCTGGGATGCCCTGAAAGGGGACGCCATTTATCTTAATAATATTTAGCTTGCAATTTCAGCTTATTTTATCTATAATACAACAAAAATAGTAATTGGAGGATCTTTCCATGAAGAAAGAACCGGTTCTGGTGGTCATGGCCGCCGGCATGGGCAGCCGCTACGGCGGACTGAAGCAAATCGACCCTGTAGGCAGCCACGGCGAAGCCATTTTGGACTATTCCCTGTTTGACGCCGCCCGGGCGGGCTTCAAGACTGCTGTGATCATCATCAAGGAAGCCATCCGTGAGGATTTTATGTCAACCGTCGGTAAGCGGCTGGAGAAATGTCCCATGGAGATCCGCTATGCCTATCAGGAGCTTGACAAGCTGCCTGAGGGAGATTCCGTTCCTCAGACGCGCACGAAGCCTTGGGGCACCTGCCACGCGGTGATCTGTGCCGCGGAGGAGATCGGGGACGCGCCCTTCGCGGTGATCAATTCCGACGACTACTATGGACGCTCCGCCTATGAGACCATGTATCAGGCACTGTGCAACGCCGCCGACGGGGAATACTATGACTACTGCATGGTAGGCTATGAGCTGGGCAAGACCGTCACCGATAACGGCAGCGTTGCCCGTGGCGTGTGCAGCACCGATGCCGAAGGCTACCTCACCGACATTCACGAGCGCACCCGCATCGAGGTGCAGGGAGGTGCCATCCGCTTCACCGAGGACGGGGAGCACTGGCAGGAGCTGCCGGCGGACACCATCGTGTCCATGAATATGTGGGGCTTCACTCCCAGCTTCTTAAGAGAAGCCAAGGTGAAATTTGCTGAGTTTTTACATACTGCCGCTGTGAGCAACCCGGAAAAGGCGGAATTCTTCCTGCCCTTTGTGGTGGCGGAGCTGCTGGCGGAGGGCAAGGCAAAGGCACAGGTGCTCACCTCAGCGGATAAATGGTACGGCGTGACCTACGCGGCGGATAAGCCCCAGGTGGTAGCGGCACTCAGCGACATGGCCAAGCGGGGACTGTATCCCGACGGGCTTTGGGATTGATTTTTCAAAAGATTAATATTCACTCTTGACAATCGGCGATTCTAAAGATATAATACTCGAGCTTGGCCCGGTGGTGCAGTCGGTTAGCACGCCAGCCTGTCACGCTGGAGGTCGACGGTTCGAGTCCGTTCCGGGTCGCCAAAAATCGACATTCTTCAACAGAAGAATGTCGATTTTTACTTTTTCACTATTCACTTTTCACTATTTTTAGGGTCGATTTTTGGAAAGTAATAGGTCATAGTGAATAGTGAAGAAGTTGAGGTATCCCCTTCGGGGATGATTTTTTTATATGGTTCTATGTCAATAGTTGGGGTAGAGCCAAAATAGATGAATTCGTAGTCGTGT
>CAZAOL010000131.1:0-4075 GCA_964486785.1 uncultured Oscillospiraceae bacterium | reverse complement strand
TCGTCAAGAATGGATACATCCAGATCCCCGTACATGATCAGTGCCAGCGTTCGGGGGATGGGCGTAGCGGACATCACCAGCACATGAGGATCGCGCGCCTTGGAAGACAGCCGGCTGCGCTGTGCCACGCCAAAGCGGTGCTGCTCGTCAGCGATCACCATACCCAAATCAGAAAACACCGTGGCATCGGTAATCAGGGCGTGAGTGCCCACGATCAGGTCGACCTCGCCGTCAGAGATACACTGCCGCGCCTGCCGCTTCTCCTTGTCCGTCATAGAGCCGGTCAGCAGTGCCACCCGCACTCCCAAGGGGGTGAACAGCCGGCTCAGGGACGCGAAATGCTGCTCCGCCAAAATCTCGGTAGGCACCATCAACGCCGCCTGCTTGCGGTTTTTGATCGCCAAATAGGCGGCAGCCGCCGCCACCATGGTCTTGCCGCTGCCCACATCTCCCTGAACCAGCCGGTTCATGGGCGCGCCCCGGCTCACATCCTGCCGGATCTCCTCAATGGCACGTTTTTGCGCCCCGGTGAGGGAAAAGGGCAGCGCGGCGTAGAAATCCTCCAAGCCGGTGTCCCCATAGCCCTCGGTCTGCTTTCCCGCGCGGGAGACCCGCATCAGGCTCAAGCCCGCCGAGAACACAAAAAACTCCTCAAACACCAGCCTGCGCTTCGCCAGCTCCGCCTCCTCCACGGTGGCAGGCTCATGAATGGCATAGTAGGCCCGTTGTGCCGGAAGGATGCCGTACTGCCGGCGCACCGGCTCCGGGATGATCTCCTCAGGAGGATCGCAAATAGCCAACGCCTGCCGAACCGCTCTTAATACGGTAGCGTTGTTCAGTCCGGCGGTCAGCGGATAAATGGGCAAGATCCGCCGGGTGGTCACCGGGGTGCTGTCCGGAGCTTCAAACACGGGGTTGGTCATGCCGTAGCCGCTGAAGTCCCCGCTGAGTGTGCCGAAGAAAATATATTCTCTGCCGTATTGCAGATTTTCCGCGGCAAACCGGTTGTTGAAGAAGGTCAAATTCAGCCGTCCGGAATGATCCGCCACCTGCACCTTGGTCAGATCCAGACCCTTCCGGATATGGTTGGTGCGGGGCGTATTCATCACCGTGGCACGGAAGCAGGCCGGCTTATCCACCTCCAGACGGTCGATGGTGGTCAACCGGGTGCGGTCCTCATAGCCCCGGGGGAAATGGCAGATCAGATCCTGCAATGTAAATATTCCCAAATTATAAAATTGTTTCGCCTTCGCCGGGCCAATTCCCTTCAGTACGGTAATCGGATCGGATAACCTCGCCACGGAAGCACCTCCTTATAATAGTGATATGAAAAAACTCCCTCCGGAAAACGGGAGGGAGATATTTTCAGAGAATCATCACGCCAGCTTGTTCAGCTTCAGGGTCATGCTGCTCTTCTTGCGGGCAGCATTGTTCTTGTGCAGAAGACCCTTGGTGACAGCCTGATCCACCGCCTTAACGGCAGCCGCGTAAGCAGCCTGAGCCGCAGCCTTATCGCCGGAAGCCAGCGCGGCTTCGAACTTCTTCAGCACGGTCTTCAGAGCGGACTTGTTGGCCTTGTTCTTCTCGTAAGCAATCTTGGAAGAAAGGACATCCTTCTTAGAGGACTTAATGTTGGGCATGTTCACACCTCCTGTTCTCAAACTTTCATACGGATACGTATTATAGCGTGGAATTTCAAGAAAATCAATACCTTTTTATAAATTTTTTCATTTTCCGGTTTTCTTCTCCTCATGCCTCCCCTCTCAGGGGAGGTGGCGCGGCGCAAGCCGTACCGGAGGGGTATCCGCCCCCTGAAAAAAGGATACCATCATTTTGCATTTGTCAAGTCCCATTTTCTTTCCCGGCTTTTTCCCCTTGGTGGAAATCACCTTTGTCGAAAAAGTAGAGCCTTTGTCGAAGCGGGCCAAAAAGTATTATGTCTACCAACATTCTGCTTTTTCTTCGAGTTTTCTTTCCGTTTCACCCTGTGGAAAAACCTGTGGAAAATGTGGAAAAGTTCGGGTTTTCCACAGCTATTCCCATTCACGGCCTATCTTTGCCCCAGTTGCAAATCCGCTCAAAAAGTTTCCGGCCCGGTGCCGGATTATTCCCGGTTATGGTGTTACGTCACCGCCACATTCTCAGTCCTTTTCCGCCGAAATTCCTCAAAAAAGTTAGATATCCACCGCCATTATTTTCCTATTAGCCGCCAGACCTTGCCGAAGGACGAAAATTTTTGTGGAAACTTCCCAAACACCCGGAGCGTATGTTTGTCCGCCGGGTGGAGATAATGGTATCACCCCAAAACAGGAGGGACACCATGCAGGGAAAAGTAGAGATTTGCGGCATCAATACCGCGCGACTGGAGACCCTGACCCATGAGGAGATGGACACACTGCTTCGCCTGTCCAAGGCTGGCGACCGCAGGGCACGGGAACGGCTGATCGAAGGGAATCTGCGACTGGTTCTCAGTGTTATCCAACGCTTTGACAAGCGGGGCGAAAGCCCGGACGACCTGTTTCAGGTAGGCTGCATCGGGCTGATGAAGGCCATTGCCAATTTCGACCCGGACAAGCAGGTGCGTTTTTCCACCTACGGCGTACCCATGATTGCCGGAGAGGTGCGGAGGTATCTGCGGGACAACAGCCCCATCCGTGTTTCCCGGAGCATCCGGGATGTGGCGTACCGGGTGCTGCAGTGCAAGGAAGCACTGATGCTGCGGCTGGGCAGAGAGCCTACACTGGATGAGATCTCCAAGGAACTGGAGCTGAGCGTGGAGGAGGTCAGTCAGGCAATGGACGCGGTGTGTGCCCCGGTGAGCCTGTATGACCCGGTGTATGCCGACGGCGGCGACCCACTGACGGTTATGGATCAGGTGCGGGACACAAAAAACACCGAGGGCAACTGGATGGAGCATATTGCTCTGCGGGATGCCTTCCGCAATCTGGGCGACCGGGAGCAGCGGATCTTGTCCCTGCGCTTTTATGACGGAAAAACCCAGATGGAGGTAGCCGGCACGCTGGGAATTTCTCAGGCGCAGGTATCCCGGCTGGAAAAGGGAGCCATTGACTCCATGCGAAAAAACGTCAGCGTCATGTCCTGATCTCGTCCCCCACACCCGTAGGGGCGGGTCATCGGCCTAATATCATTAAGTAGAAAACCGTGTCATTCCGACCGACCCTGAGCGCAGCCGAAGGGGAGCGGAGGAATCCGTTCTCCAAAAGGAGATTACGGATTGCCACGTCGCTTCGCTCCTCGCAATGACATTCCGGCTTAATGACATTGGTCACCGACCCGCCCGCTTTCATATATCCCTTCCTTGCCGCATAGACTTTCCCAAAACCGTTTTGGGAGGGCTGTGGATGAGCGTAAGATTTACGGAGCTTCGGTGCAAGGAGGTCATCTGCGTCAATGACGGACAGCGGCTGGGGTTTATCTGTGACGTGCAGATCGAGCTGCCGGAGGGTCATGTGGTGGCGATCATCGTACCCGGGCCGTGCCGTTTTTTCAGTCTGTTCGGACGGAAGGACGACTATGTGATACCCTGGCAGTGCATCCGGCGGATCGGGCCGGACATCGTGCTGGTAGACATCAAGCCTAAGGACTGCCGTGTCCCCCGGAGCAAGGGTCTTTGGACGCTATGATTATGTGTCATTGCGGTGGGCGAAGCCCGACGTCTTAGAAGCCGTTGCGGCGCAGCCGCTTACGGATTCTTAGTGCATAGCTGGCAATCTCCCAAAGTAATCCCGTATATTTTCAGAATATTTCCTGATTTTTTTGGAAAAAATACTTGCAAAATACATTCTCTTCCGCTATAATGAATCGGCATGGGCTTTTCCCATGACATCATCAACACCACACACCCGGTGATCGCGCTCCCAAGTGTCCTTCGGGGCGGGCCGCGCGAAATGATCGGGGTGGAGGAAAAACAAAAGGAGAAAATCAAAAATGGCTGTCGTATCTATGAAGCAACTGCTGGAAGCCGGCGTGCACTTCGGTCACCAGACCCGCCGCTGGAATCCCAAAATGGCCCCCTACATCTACACCGAGCGTAACGGTATCTACATCATCGACC
>CAZAOL010000130.1:0-4093 GCA_964486785.1 uncultured Oscillospiraceae bacterium | reverse complement strand
TGATAGAGCCGCAGCCCATGCCCATAGCACCTGCCAGCGCGGTCACATCGCCGTCGTTGGCGACGACTACCGGAACGTCACCGATTTCCGCGGCGGCACGGTCGTAAACCGTCTTGACCTCGTCCCAACGGGAGCGGGGGACTTTGATAAACAGGCTGGAGATCATGGGCGCGTTGCCGATGAATACGCCGGCGGAGGACACACCGATGCCGTCCACCCGGGGCATCTTCGATGCGGCGGTGCGGAAGGAGTCCAAAATCCCCTCAAACTGGTACTGAGGGTCGGACTGGGTCTTGGGATGCCAGACCACTTCCTCGGAATAGACACATTCGCCATCGATGACCGCGGAAACCTGCCGGTCGGAGCCGCCTGCATCAAAGCCGATGCGGCAGCCGTCCATATGACCGCCGATGGGACGGGGAGATTCGTTGGGAGAGGGGCAGGCATTGAGAGGAAGATCCAAAATCTCAAGCTCCCGCTCGTACAGCTTCTGGAAGAAATCATAATCGAAGCAGCGCACGCCATCGGCAGTGTAAGCCTGCTGGAGCTGCTTGGCAATGTCAGAGCAGCCGCAGACGCTGACCCGGAAGCCGCCGATGGACCACAGCAGGAATTTCACATACCGCTCGATATAGCGGTAATCTGCCTCTGCCATTTCCGGCGTGCCGTGAATATGGGTGTGGCGGACGGAAACGTGTCCCTTGTCCCGCTCCACAGCGATGGCCACCGGGTGCTTCGCTCCCTTCAGGTAAGCGTCCGTCCAAACGCCAAAGGGGATAAAGTCGGGATCCAAAGCGGGGATGTGCTTCAAATCGTATTTTACGCCTAAATATTCCATGGTAGACCTCCTGTTTAACGCTGAACCTGCTGTGCAACTTCCGCTACGATGCGGTTCATTTCCTCCAGCTTGCTCTGCATATCCGCAGCCAGCTTCATCTGCGCCCGGGCACGAACCAGATTATGCTCCGGATAGGCAACCTTAAAATAAACATCGCCGTCCAGATAGTCCTTCATAAAGCGGGTCGCCAGCTCCAGTGTAATCACAAACGCGCCCATGGGCAGCAGCTCTACCTCACGTTTGGTCAGGGAAGTGGCGGCTTCCAAAAAGCCCTTGGTATACACCTCAAACAGGTGCAGATCCAGCTCCATCTTGCTCAAATCCGCCTCGTCCTCAGGGGCGGTGGCTGCGCCGAAGCGGATGGAATCACCGAAATCATACAGGCTCAGGCCGGGCATAACAGTATCCAAATCCAGCACACACAGGGAGGTGCGGGTATCTTTGTCCAGCAGAACGTTATTCAGCTTGGTATCGTTATGGGTGACACGCAGGGGCAGCTCACCGCTTTCTCTCAGCCGCTGCAGCGTGCAGCCCAGCTCCTCCCGCTCCAGCAGGAAATCCACATCCGCCTGAACGCCCGCCAAACGTCCCCGGGCGTCCGCTTCGATGGATTCCCGAAGCTGGCGGTAGCGGTCGATGGTGTTATGGAACTCAGGGATGGTCTCAAAGAGGGTGTGGGCGGGGAAATCGGAAAGCATATGCTGGAAACGGCCAAAAGCCAGAGCACTTTGATAGAAGTCCTCCTCACTTTCCGGAGCGTCCAGACAGAAGCCGCCGATAAAATCGTACATCCGCCAGTATTCACCGGCCTCATCCAAATAGTAGAACAGGCCATCGACGGTGGAGATGTAATGCAGAGCCATGCGGGGATCTTCTACACGCTCCCGCAGGAAGGCTGTGACCGATCCTACATTCTCCATCAGGCGCACAGGGTCTTTAAAAACATATTTATTAATCCGCTGAAGAACATACTCATTGCCGGTGTCGGTCTGCACTTTTACTGTATAGTTGATGTGACCGCTGCCAAATTCCTCACAGCGAACTGGCTGCCCCTGAATTTGGAACTGCCGGACGATTTCTTTGAGCTGCAAATTACTCACCTCATAAACGAATTCATTGGTTCAGCGGGGATTTTTGCCGCAAACCAAAACTAAAAACATAATAGCACAGATCTGGCAAAAAAGCAAACAATATTTATTTCCGTTTTAAGGAAATGTAAAGAAAAACGGCATTTTTCGCAATTACAGATAATGGGTGACAAAATCCGGGAAATGTGCTATAATGGCATAAATTCGCGAAAGCGGGGGGAGATTATGAAATCACTGGCACATCCCGGGGGATTTGTTATGCGCTGGTTCGGACGGATAGGGGATTTTTTCTGCCTGAGTATGGTGTGGCTGGTGTGCAGCCTGCCGTTGATTACCTTCATTCCGGCCTGTGTGGCACTGTATGACAGTGTGGCCCATTGTGTGCGGGGGAATGAGGATCACCCGTGCAAACGGTTTTTTCGCACCCTGCGGGCGGAAATTCTGCGGGGGATGCTGCTAAGCTTGCTTTGGGCGGTGCTTGCGGCGGTTCTGCTGTTTGGCTATCAGATTGTCAACGTGTCCGGGGAGGGAACGGCGGCAGCGGTATATGCCACCTTGTACGGCGGGACACTGCTGATTCCGCTGGCGGTATTGACGTGGCTGATTCCCATTCAGTCCCGGTTCGCGTACAAATTTTTTGAGCTGCACAAGGTGGCGTTTACCTTTACCGTGGCGCATTTACCTACCACTGCGGCGATTGTGGGCATTTTGATTGTTTCTGTGGCGGTGTTGGCGTTTATGCCTGTGCTGGCGGTATTGCTGCCTGCGATTACGGTCACGCTGCAATGCGGGCTGATTGAGAAGGTTTTCCGGCAGTATATGCCGGAGGAGGAATGAAAAAAGGGTGTGCTGCCGAAAAAAGGCAGCACACCCTTTGTTTAGATATCACTTATACGCCGGAATAGGCGGCGAAGCCCGCATCCACAGGCAGCACCACGCCGGTGATGGCGGAGGCGGAGCGGTCGTCGCACAGGAACAGGGTTGCGCCAATCAGCTCGTCCGCGTCCACAAAGCGGCTGGTGGGCGTGCCGTTCAAAATCTTTGCGGAACGGGCGGTAGGCGTGCCGTCATCATTGAACAGCAGAGCCTTATTCTGCGCGGACACCAAGAAGCCGGGGGCAATGGCGTTGCAGCGGATGCCCGTGCCGGCAAAGTGGGTGGCAAGCCACTGAGTGAAGTTGGAAATGCCGGCCTTGGCCGCGGAATAGGCAGGAATCTTGGTCAGGGGAATATAGGCATTCATGGAAGAAATATTCAGGATAACGCCGCTTTTCTTTGCGACCATATCCTTGGCAAAGGCCTGAGTGGGCAGCAGCGTGCCTTGGAAGTTCAGCTTGAACACAAAGTCCACGCCGTTGGGCTCCAAATCGAAGAAGGATTTGCCACCCTCCTTGGCTTCATGCTGGTATTCATTGTCGGTGGTGGCACGGGGATTGTTGCCGCCTGCGCCGTTGACCAGAATATCACAGGGACCAAGGTCTGAAAGCACTGCCTGATGGACAGCCTCCAAAGCCTCCGGGTCAAGAACGTTTGCCTTATAGCCCTCGCAGCAGAAGCCTTCTGCCTTCAGCCCGTCCGCCAGCTTTTTCACCGCGTCTTCATTCAGATCCAGCGCAGCTACCTTCGCGCCGCTTTTGGCAAAGGCGGCTGCCATGGCACCGCAAATCAGACCGCCGGCACCGGTGACTACCACTACCTTGCCGGTATAATCAATATTCAGGGGAAGACCGTTCATAGTTTTTACCTCCAGATTTTATTTGCTGGCCAGCTTGTCCAGCATATCCCAAACGCCCAGCATATACATGATACCCAATGCCCGGTCATACAGACCGTAGCCGGGGCGGACATTTCCCGGGCCCTCGTCCCACAGGTGACGGCCGTGGTCGGGGCGGATGTAGCCCTCGTAGCCGCAGTCGTGGTAGGCTTTCAGGATCTCCAAAATGCCGGTGTCGCCGTCGCAGTCCCGGTGGCTGGCTTCGGAGAAGTCGCCGTTGGGGAAGTGCTTGACATTGCGGATATGGGCAAAGGCGATGCGGTCGCAATGCTTGCGGACGATGGACGCCACGTCGTTGTTGGGGTCAGCGTTCAGACTGCCGGAGCAAAGAGTCAGGCAGTTGCAGGGATGATCCACCATTTTCAGGAAGCGGTCGATGACCCAGCCATTTGA
>CAZAOL010000129.1:0-4143 GCA_964486785.1 uncultured Oscillospiraceae bacterium | reverse complement strand
GTGCCGCTGCGAAGCCAGGTATCCTGAAGCACCATACCAACATTTCTTCTCAGAACGTGCCTCGGTATAGTCTGAATGTCCTTGCCATCCAGCGTGATACTCCCCCGCTCAGGCTCATAAAAGCGCATGAGAAGGTTGATAAGCGTGGTCTTTCCGCACCCGGTAGGGCCAACGATTGCGACCCTTTGTCCGGGCCGGACAGAAAACTCCATGCCCCGAAACAACGGTTTATCCTCCTGATAAGCAAAATGCAGATCTTCCACCCGCACCGCTCCCTCGACCTTGGGCAGCGCAGAGCCGGGATTATCCGGTCTTTCTGTGGGCTGCTCAATCAGTTCAAAGACCCGTGCAGCACAGGCAAGGGCATTTTGCAGCTCTGTCAACACGCCGGAGATCTCATTAAAGGGCTTTGTATACTGATTGGCATAGTTAAGGAAGCTGGTGAGATTGCCAACTGTAAAGCCACCGCCGCCAATCACCGTCAACGCGCCCACCAAGCCAACTCCCGCATACACCAAGGAATTAACAAAGCGTGTAGACGGATTGACCAAGGAAGAAAAGAAGATCGCCCGCAGCGAACAGCTCTCCAGCCTTTGATTGACTTCCTCAAACTGTACCAAGGAAGCCTGTTCGTGTCCAAAAACCTTCACGACCTTCAACTCACCCAGCGTTTCGTCAATATGGGCGGTCTGTTCGCCTTTGGTTTCCGTCTGAAGGCGGAACATGGCGTATGTGTTTTTGGCAATAAAATTGGCTACCAGCAAGGAAAGCGGCGTAATGAAAACCACCACCAGCGCAATTTGCCAGCGAATGGACAGCATGATAATCAGCGTTCCAAGAATCGTCATAACGCCGGTAAATAGCTGGGTAAAGCCAATCAGCAGTCCATCTGCGAAGGTATCCACATCAGAAATGACCCGGCTGACCAAATCCCCGTGGGGATGCCCGTCCAGAAATTTCAGCGGAAGGGACTGGATATGAGAAAACGCCTCATTGCGAATGTCCTGCGTCACCCGGTAAACCACCCGGTCGTTCAGTACACGCATGATCCATTGCGACAAGGCCGCACCCACAGCGCAAAGTCCAACTCCCAGCAGCTTATCTATCACCCCCGGAAAGTTCACATTTCCCTTCCCGATGATTTGATCGATTGCCTGACCAATTAAAATTGGAATATACAGCGAAAGCAGTACATTCACCGTTGCCAGCACCAAAGATGCAGCCATTGTCCCCCAATGCCGCCGCAGCCGCAGCAGCACCTTGCGCAGGGTCTGTCCCTGATTGTGCCGCTTAGCCATTGGAAGCCACCTCCTTTGGGAACTGGGAATAGTAGATCTCCTGATACACAGGGCAGCTTTCCAAGAGGGAATCGTGCGTCCCCTTTCCCACAAGAATACCGTCATCCAGCACTAATATCAAATCCGCAAACCGAACGGATGCCGTGCGCTGTGACACGATAAAGGTGGTAGGAGCATCCTTCATGCCCCGTATTGCCATACGAAGATTCGCATCGGTGGCGTAATCCAGCGCGGACGCGCTATCGTCCATAATCAAAATCCTTGGTTTTCTTACCAGCGCGCGGGCAATGGCAAGCCGCTGACGCTGACCGCCGGAAAAGTTTCTGCCTCCCTGTTCCACAGGCGCATCCAGCTCCCCAGCCTTATCCTTTACAATTTCCCTCGCCTGAGCGATTTCCAAAGCATTCCACAGCGCATCGTCCGTAGCATCCGGATTGCCCCACAGCAGATTTTCTCGGATTGTACCCCGGAACAGAACCGACTTTTGGGGCACGATGCCGATTTGACTGCGTAAAGTATCCTTGTCCATCCCCCTTACATCCATACCGTCCAGCAGCACAGTACCTCCGGTGGCCTCATAGCAGCGGGGAATCAAGTTGACAAGACTGGTCTTGCCGGAGCCTGTTCCGCCGATGATACCTATTGTTTGCCCCGGCTGGGCAAGGAAACTAATGTCCTCCAAAGAATCCTCCGCCGCGCCGGCGTATCTGGCATAAACCTCCCGGAATTCCACTTCCCCGGAAAGTGCGATCGACTCCCCTTCTGCCTCCTCCCCAGCGGTATCCAGCTCCAAAACCGCGCCGATCCGCTTTCCGCAGGCCACGGCCTTGGTGATGGTAATGATCAGATTCGCCATCTTGATCAGCTCCACAAGGATCTGAGACATATAGTTGTACAGCGCGATGACCATACCCTGAGTCAGTACGCCATCGTCCACTTTAATCGCACCCAAATGTATAAGGACAACAACTGCCAAATTGATAAGAACCAAAGTGAGTGGCTCCATCAGCGCGGAAACGCGACCGGCGGAGCGTTGGCTTTCCGTAAGTCTGCCGGTATTGGTTTCAAAATCCCGAATCTCATCCGCTTCCTTGCAGAAGGCCCGCAGCACCCGCACACCGCTTAGGTTTTGCCGGGTAGCGGAGGTTACGCTATCCAGCCGTGTTTGCACTTTTTTGTACATTGGCATGGAAATCAGCATGATCCCAAATACCACGATACACAGAACCGGAATCACCGCCACAAAAATCAACGCAGACTGAAAATCAATGGTAAACGCCATCACCATTGCGCCAAAAACTACAAAGGGAGAACGAAGCAAGAGCCGAAGGGTCAGGTTTACGCCATTTTGCACCTTGTCCACGTCTGAGGTCATTCGGGTAATCATAGTGGCCGTGCCCAACCGGTCAATTTGAGTATAACTCAACCCCAGCATTTTGCGCATCAAAGCACTGCGAAGCCGGGCAGAGTAACCCACTGCTGCTTTGGCTGCAAAATATTGAGCCGTGACCGCGCTGATCAACCCAACCACGCCCAAAAGTACCATAACAAGGCACATCTTCACGATGTATCCCGTATCATTATTGGCAATGCCCACGTCCACGATGCGAGCCACAACCAAAGGAATCATCAGCTCGAAGCTGGCCTCCAGCAGCTTAAACAGCGGCCCGAGGATGCACTGCTTTCCGTAGCCCTTCATATATCTGAGAATACTTTTCAAGTTTTTCACCTCTTTCGCACATTATAGCATTTCCATTTCCATTAAGCAATGAAATCTTGCATTTCCTCTGGGTTAATCCAAGAACCCCCGGCCTTGCCTGATGCAAAACCGGGGCTTCTCGACAGTCTGCGGCACAGGCCAAACCGGTCTGTGCCCCAGCTTCATTAGATTTTCTTAAGTGCTGCCGCGCTTTGTTCAAGCTGTGAAATCAAATCGGCAGTCTTTGCGGCTTTTTCACGCTCGGCATTGACCACGGCCTCCGGAGCACGGGAAACGAACCGCTCATTGGACAGCTTTGCCTCCAGGGATGCAAGGAATTTTTGAGCGCTCTCCAGCTCCTTGGTGATGCGCGCCAGCTCCTTCTCCACATCCACAAGCTGACCCATGGGGATATACAGCTTCGCGTCTGCGGTGGTAATGGTAACCATTCCGTCCAGATTCTGCGGCTCGGCATCCAAAAGGGTCACGCTGTCCGCATATGCCAAACGCTGCAGGAAGCCCTCGCCCTCGGCAAAAATATCCTTCTTTCCGGTGAGGATAAACAGCGTAGCCTTCTTGCTGGGCGGCACGTTCATCTCAGTGCGGCGGGCACGGATGGCACGGATACACTCCATAACGGACTCCATCATGTCCTCCTGCGCCTTAAACGCCAATTCCTGCCGGTATTCCGGCCACTGAGCAACAATCAGCGCATCGCCCTCATGGGGGATGGATTGCCAGATCTCCTCAGTGATAAAGGGCATGAACGGATGCAGAAGCCGCAGCACCTGATCCAGAACATAAACCAGCACCGACAAAGCGGTCTGCTTGCGGCCCTCGTCTTCGGAGTACAGTCTTGCTTTTGTCAGCTCGATATACCAGTCACAGTAGGTATCCCAAATAAAGTCATAGACCTTCTGTACCGCCACGCCAAGCTCATACTTCTCCAAATTATCCGTAACCTCGGAAATCAGGTCGTTCAGCTTGGACAGCACCCATTTATCCGCGATTTCCAGCTTACTCAGCTCCGGCAGACCAACGGAGGTGTCCTCCTTCAAATTCATCTGCACATAGCGGCTGGCATTCCACAGCTTATTGGCAAAATTCCGCATAGCCTCGCACCGCTCCACATAGAAACGCATATCG
>CAZAOL010000128.1:0-4211 GCA_964486785.1 uncultured Oscillospiraceae bacterium | reverse complement strand
CTGGGCAGCGATATCTGCATGGCATTTGATGAATGTATTGAAAACCCCGCACCGAGAGATTATGTGCAAAAAAGTGTAGACCGAACCTACCGCTGGCTGGTGCGGTGCAAGGAGGAGAATGCAAGGCTGAACGCTTTGCCGGATACTGTCAATCCTCAGCAGATGCTATGGGGCATCGGTCAGGGCGGCACCTATCCCGATATTCGCATTGACCACATGAAGCGGATCGCGGAGCTGGATCTACCCGGCTATGCCATTGGCGGTTTGGCGGTAGGGGAAACGGCGGAGGAGATGTATGACATCATCGAAGCGGTCGAGCCGTATATGCCAAAGGAGAAGACCCGTTACCTGATGGGCGTGGGTACGCCTACCAATATTATTGAAGCGGTAGCCCGGGGCGTGGATTTCTTCGACTGTGTTATGCCCGCCCGGAACGCCCGCCATGCCCGGCTGTTCACATGGGAGGGCGCGATCAATCTGAAAAACGCCAAGTATGCAACGGATCTTAACCCCATTGATGCTCAATGCGATTGTCCGGTGTGCCGCCGCTACAGCCGGGCGTATATCCGCCACCTGTTCGTGGCGGAGGAGATGCTGGCTATGCGTCTGAGCGTGATGCACAATCTGTATTTCTACAATAAACTGATGGAAAAAATCAGAAATGCGCTGGACGAAGGCTGCTTTGAGCAATTCCGCAGAGAATACTCTGAGAAATTGAGCCGCAGAATCTAATTTACACTTGCATTTCAATAATTCAATGCTATAATTGAACTGTTATTAAACGAAAAGGAGCTAACACAAATGGTGCAAATTTTGGCAGGGACGGAAATGATGTCCTCTGTAGTCATGATTGTTGTCATGCTGGCTGTGTTCTACTTCATGCTGATTCGGCCGGAGAACAAGCGCAAGAAGGAAGCCGAGGAGATGCGTTCCGGCATGAAGGTGGGGGACACCATCACCACCATCGGCGGTATCGTCGGTACGGTCGTCAATGTAAAGGAAGATAAGTTCGTCATTGAAACCGGAGCGGATCAGGTTCGGATGGAGTTTGCCAAGTGGGCATTGTCCACCAATGATTCCGCCGCAGAGCGTGCCAAGGAAGCCAAGGAGAAGGCCGCTCAGGATAAGGCAAAGGCAATCGCTGCCAAGAAGGCAGAAAAGATGCAGAAAAAGGAAAAGTAATATTTTGAGCTGCCGCGCAAAGCGCGGCAGCTCTTGCTTATTCATATTCCAATACTTCTTTGGCAACGTATACCGGGCGGTTTTTGCTTTGCTCAAAGGTGCGCCCTACATATTCGCCGATGATGCCGATACAAAATAGCTGTATACTTCCCAGCAAAAGAATCAGCACGATGATGGTGGCGTAACCGGGGATGTCGATACCCCATAAAAGCTTTTCTATGACTACCCACAGCAAATAAAGCACGGCGGCAACGGCGGTGAAGCTGCCTATATAAATGGAATAGCGCAGTGGGCGGGTGGAGAAGCCGATGATGCCCTCAATGGCGTAGTTGGTCAGCTTGCGGAAGCTCCACTTGGTTTTTCCGGAGTGACGCTCACAGGCTACATAGGGGATATATTCTGTTTCATAACCAACCCACGCGAAAAGCCCCTTGGAGAAACGGTGGTATTCGGAAAGCTCCAGCAGACTGTCCCGCACGCTTCTGCGGAAGGTTCGGAAGTCGCTGGCATCGGAGTGCAGGCTGACATCGGATAGATGGTTGATAATGTTATAGAAGCACTTTTTGAAAAAGGAAAGCAGCTTTCCTTCCCCACGGCGGTCTTGATACGCCGCCACCACATCGATTTCGGGCTTGCTTTCAAGGATAGAAAGCATATCCAGAATGATTTCGGGCCGTTGCTGCAGATCCGCGTCAATCAGGGAGATATATTCGCCGCTGGCATGCTCCATGCCGGCATAAATGGCAGATTCCTTTCCGAAATTACGGGAAAAGGAAACCACCTTGACGGGACAGGCTTGCCGGTGGTACAGCTTCTTCAAATTGTGCAGCGTAGCGTCCCGGCTGCCGTCGTCCACGAAAATGATTTCATAATCATGCTCCCAGCCGGAGAAGGCGGCTATCACCGCTTCTTGAAATGCGGCAACATTTTGCGCCTCATTATAGCAGGGAACGACCAAGGATAATTTCATACAGCTCAGCTCCTGTTTTGCAGTACAGCTATTATATTCCATATTTTATTTTCCGTCAAGAAAGAATGAAATTTCATTGACAGTTTGGGGAAAATGTGCTATTTTATGTGCAGTTGCGTAGATGGAGAGGTTTCGCCCTGTGCCCAAGCAGAGAGTGTCCGGCTGGTGTGAGGACATATGGGCTAAGGCGGATGGTCGCTTCGGAGCAGTTTCCCTGAAAGAAAGTAGGGGAGACCGGGTCTGCCCGTTACAGCTTTCAAGTGCCCCAACCGGGGAATTCAGGTGGTACCGCGGAAATGTATGCTTTCGCCCTGAGGTTTATCCTCAGGGTGTTTCTATTTATACAAAGGAGTGACTGTTATGGCAAAAGAGCTGCCGAAGGTGTATGAACCTCAGCAAGTGGAAAACGAAATTTATCAGATGTGGGAACAAGGCGGTTATTTCCGCCCTCAGGGTAAGGAAGGCGCAAAGCCCTTCACTATCGTAATGCCGCCCCCTAATGTTACCGGTCAGCTTCACATGGGCCATGCCATGGACGCGACGCTGCAGGATACCCTGATCCGCTTCAAGCGGATGCAGGGGTATGATGCCCTGTGGATCCCCGGTGTGGATCATGCCGGTATTGCTACCCAAATCAAGGTGGAGGAGGAGCTTCGGAAAAACGAGGGGCTTTCCCGCTATGATCTGGGTCGGGAGAAATTCTTGGAGCGTGTCTGGGACTGGAAGCAAAAATACGGCAACCGCATCGTTGAGCAGCAGAAGAAGCTGGGTGCGTCCTGCGATTGGGAGCGTTCCCGCTTTACCATGGATGAGGGCTGCTCCAAGGCAGTCCGTGAGGTGTTTGTTTCTCTGTATGAAAAGGGCTTGATTTATAAGGGCAGCCGTATCATCAACTGGTGTCCGAACTGTGTCACCGCCCTTTCCGACGCCGAGGTGGAATATGTGGATAAGCCCGGCCATCTGTGGCATATCCGCTATCCGCTGGCAGACGGCTCAGGCGAGGTGGTGGTTGCCACTACCCGTCCCGAAACCATGCTGGGCGATACCGGCGTGTGCGTCAATCCCAACGATGAGCGGTACAAGGCCATTGTTGGCAAGACTGTCATTTTGCCCTTGGTAAACAAGGAGATTCCTGTGGTCGCCGATGATTACGCGGAGATGGAATTCGGTACAGGCTGCGTCAAAATGACTCCCGCTCACGACCCCAATGACTTTGAAGTGGGCCTGCGGCATAATCTTGAGGTCATTCGTGTGCTGGATGACAACGGTAAGGTCAACGCTTTGGGCGGTAAATATGAGGGATTGGACCGCTATGATGCCCGCAAGCAGATCGTTCAGGATCTGGAAGAGCAGGGCTATCTGGTAAAGGTGGAAGAGCATGCCCACAACGTAGGCACCTGCTATCGCTGCCACAATGATGTTGAGCCGATCATCTCCGCTCAGTGGTTCGTGAAGATGAAGCCGCTGGCAGAGGAGGCCATTCGGGTGGTTAAGGACGGGCAGACCAAGTTCGTTCCTGAGCGGTTCAGCAAGACCTATCTTAACTGGATGGAAAATGTGCGTGACTGGTGCATTTCCCGTCAGCTTTGGTGGGGACACCAGATTCCCGCGTGGGCCTGCGCCGATTGCGGTCACATCACCGTGTCCCGTGAGGATGCCTGCAAATGCCAGAAGTGCGGGAGCACAAACATCCAGCGTGATCCGGATGTTTTGGATACCTGGTTCAGCTCCGCTCTGTGGCCCTTTGAGACTTTGGGATGGCCTGAAAATACAGAGGATTTAAAGAAGTTCTATCCTACGGATGTGCTGGTCACCGGCTACGACATCATCTTCTTCTGGGTGGCGAGAATGATCTTCTCCGGCTGTGAGCATACCGGAAAAACGCCCTTCCACACGGTGCTGATCCACGGGCTTGTCCGTGACGATAAGGGCCGGAAGATGTCCAAGAGCCTTGGAAACGGCATCGATCCTTTGGAGATGATCGAACGGTACGGCTGCGATGCGCTGCGTATGAACATGGTCACCGGCAACAGCCCCGGAAACGATATGCGTTTCTATG
>CAZAOL010000127.1:0-4237 GCA_964486785.1 uncultured Oscillospiraceae bacterium | reverse complement strand
GGAAAGACCGGTACCAGCGAAAAAATTGACGTTTTTGATGAGAATGGCCAGCGTGTACTGGATAAGATCGTATCATTTGTGGGTATTGCGCCAATGGACAATCCGGAGTATATTGTATTGGTGGCACTGGATACCCCATCCCGGGAGACGGGACTGTATATATCCGGCGGCGTTATGGCCGCGCCTACGGTGGGGGCGGTGATGGCAGACATTCTGCCGTATCTGGGTGTGGAACGCAGCTTCTCTCAGGATGATCCGGCGGGACAGACAGTCATCGTGCAGGATTTGACAGATATGGACGCAAATCAGGCGCAGGCACAATTAAAGGAACAGGGGCTTAGCTGCCGCTGTATCGGTGACGGGGAGACTGTGACCGGGCAGATTCCTACGGCGGGCAATGCGGTTCCCGGAGGCAGTGAGGTGCTGCTGTATTTCGGAGAGGATCCGCCCCAGCGCACGGTGGAAATGCCAAACCTGATTGGCATGACCCGGCAGCAGGCCAGCGATGCTGCCGGCGCGTTGGGACTGTATATTCTGGTGGCGGGCAATCAGGATGTTGCCGCTACGGTGACAGCCGCTACTCAAAGTATTGAATCAGGCACATTGGTGCCGGTGGGCACTACGGTGACTGTAGAATTCGTGGATACCAAAACCGTCGGGTGACGGTGGATACAAAGGAGCATGGTTATGAAATTGGAGCAATTGCTGCAGGGCGTTGAGATCATCGAATGTACTGCGGATAGAAATATGGAGATTCCTCAGGTGGCATACGATTCCCGTAAGGTGGTGCCGGGCGGGATGTTTGTGGCGGTGTCGGGCTTTCAAGCTGACGGAAACCGCTTTATTCCCATGGCTATGGAGAAGGGGGCGGCGGCAGTGGTGACTGCCGTAAGACCTCAGGCGCGGATTCCCTATGTGCTGGTGGCAAATGACAGGCTGGCGTTGGCGCAAATCGGCTGCAATTTCTACGGCAAGCCCGGGGAAAGCTTAAAGGTGATCGGCATCACCGGCACCAACGGAAAAACCTCTGCCACTTGGCTGACGAAGCAGGTTTTGGAGCGGCTGGAGGGCTGCAAGGCGGGGCTGATCGGTACAATGGAGAACCAAATCAGCGACCGGGTGATTCCCACAGACCGCACCACACCGGAAAGCTTTGAGCTTCAGGGACTGTTTGCTCAAATGCGGGACGAAGGCTGTAAATATGCCATCATGGAGGTTTCCTCCCATGCCATCGCGCTGCACCGGGTGGGGGGTATCCGTTTCCATGTGGCTGCCTTTACCAATCTGACGGAGGATCATTTGGATTTTCATAAAACCATGGAAGCCTACTGCGACACTAAGGCGGAGCTTTTTGCCCGGTGTGAACGGGCGGTGCTGAATCAGGACGATTCCTGGTGCACCCGTATAGCGGAGCGGCTGGCCTGCCCGGCACTGTATGTTTCCGCTAAGAATCCGGCGGGGCTGTATGCCAAGGATGTTACGTTACATTCCGACGGAATTGCCTTTACGGCGGTGTTCGGCGGAGAAGAGATCCCGGTGACTGTGCCCATTCCCGGCAGATTCACCGTTTACAACACTCTGACGGTGCTGGGGGTGGTCAAGGCACTGGGACTGGATCTGCGGGAAGCGGCAAAGGTGCTGCAAAGCGTACAGGGGGTGAAGGGGCGTGTTGAGGTAGTGCCCACGCCCGGCAAGGACTACACTGTGCTGATCGACTATGCCCACACGCCGGACGGGCTGGATAATGTGCTGCGTTCGGTGCGGGATTTCTGCAAGGGCAGGCTGATCTCCGTATTCGGCTGCGGCGGCGACCGCGACCCGATCAAGCGTCCCATTATGGGAAGGATCGGCGTGGAGCTTTCGGATATTGCTATCATCACCTCCGACAATCCCCGCACAGAAGCTCCCTCGGCAATTATAGAAGACATCCTCAAAGGGGTTGCCCCGTCCATGGGAGCCTACGAAATTATTGAAAATCGTGTGGATGCCATTAGATTTGCCATGGACATTGGCAAAAAAGATGATATAATTGTATTGGCAGGAAAAGGCCATGAAACCTATCAGGAGATAAACGGCGTGAAATATCCGCTGGATGAGCGGCAAGTGGTTGCCGCCTGCCTGAGGGAAAAGAGGTAACGAATGGGAATGATCACATTGCGACAGGCTGCCCAATGGTGCGGCGGCCGCGTCGATGAAAAATACGGGGACATCACCTTCCTTGGAGCCAGCAACGACAGTCGGGGTATTCAGCCCGGTCAGCTTTTTGTCGCGCTTCAGGGACAGCGGGACGGACACGATTTCGTGGATGCCGCCCTCCAAAAGGGCGCGGCGGCGGTGCTGTGCAGCCGTGAGGTGGGGGATTGCCCCGCAATCGTGGTGGAGGATACCCGGAAGGCGTTGGGTGACATCGCCCGTGGGGAACGGCAGCGTATCGGTATGAAGGTGGTGGGCGTCACCGGCTCGGTGGGCAAAAGCACCACCAAGGAAATGATTTGCGCGGTGCTGTCCGCCGGCTATCGGGTCAGCAAGACCCCTGCCAATCACAATAACGACATCGGTATGCCCATGGCGGTGCTGGGGATGCCGGAGGATACACAGGTGGCGGTGCTGGAAATGGGCATGAACCATTTTCGGGAGATTGCCTACCTTGCCTCCATCGCCCAGCCGGATATCGGTGTCATTACCAATATCGGCACCATGCACATCGAGCATCTCGGCTCTCAGGAGGGAATCCTGCAAGCAAAGCTGGAAATCCTGGAGGGCTTGAAGGATAACGGGAAAATGATCCTTAACGGCGATGATTCTCTGCTGTGGAATCTTCACCGCCGCCCCGAGCTGCAGGCGGATTACTTCGGCATCCAAAATCCGGATTGCAAGTACCGGGCTGCGGAGCTTTGCGTGGATTCCGGACAGATCTACTTCCGGGCGCAGTGCGGGGAAGTATCCTTCCCGGTGGAGCTGGCCTTGGAGGGAGCGCATTATGTGTCGGATGCCTTGGCTGCCATCGGTGTGGGCATGGAGCTGGGAATTGAGCCGGATAAGATTCGGCAAGGACTCTACACCTTCCGGAATATGGCCGGACGGCAGGAAATCTTTGAGGCCAAGGGCTGCACGATTATTAAGGACTGCTACAACGCCGGGCCGGAGTCTATGGCGGCGGCGCTGGCCGTACTGGGAGGCCGCTCCGGACGGCGGGTTGCGGTGCTGGGCGATATGCTGGAGCTGGGAGTTTGCACGCCGGCGGAGCATTACCGTGTGGGCCGGATCGCCGCGGAAAAAGCGGATATGGTATTGGCCTATGGGCCAAATTCCGGCCGGATCGTCAGCGGCGCAATTACCGGAGGAATGTCCTACGCTGCGGCAAGAGCCTTTGAAAACCGGGAGGAAATGATTGCCGCCATGAAACGGATGATTCAGCCCGGTGACGTTATCCTGGTCAAGGGAAGCCGTGGGATGCGTATGGAGAAGATTTTGGACGGCTTTTTGGAAGAAACATAAGCGGAGGCGCGTATTATGACAAGAATCGTTGTTACGGCTCTGATTGGATGCGGTTTGGCTGTGGGTATCGGATACCTGCTGCTCCCCGTCCTTCGGGCGTTGAAGGCCGGTCAGTCCATTCGTGAGGTGGGCCCGACCTGGCACAATAATAAGGCGGGCACGCCCATGATGGGTGGGCTGATGTTCATTTTCGCGTCCATACTCTGTCTGCTGGTGAGCATCCCGGCAATGGCGGATTACTCCGTGTTCTACGTGCTGGCACTGGGGCTTTGCTTCGGGCTGGTGGGCTTTTTGGATGATTTTTTCAAGGCCAAGTTCAAAAGGAATTTGGGCCTGACCTCGCTGCAAAAGGCTTTGCTGCAGATGGCGGTTTCCGCGCTGTACCTGTATTTGCTGTACAAGAGCGGGATCATGACCTGCGATTTGTACATTCCCTTTGCCAATGTTACCGTCTATATCCACCCCATTGCGTATATTTTCTTTGCCATGTTCGTGATTGTAGGCTGCGTCAACGCGGTGAATCTCACCGATGGCGTGGACGGTCTGTGCGGCAGTGTCACCGTGCCGGTGATGGTGTTTTTTACCGCTGCCGGCTTCGCGCTGGATCGGCTGGAAATGGCACTGCTGCCCGCTGCCTTGATTGGCGGACTGGTAGGGTATTTGTTTTACAACTGGCATCCGGCAAAGGTGTTCATGGGAGATACCGGGTCGCTGTTTTTAGGCGGCATCGTCTGCGGAC
>CAZAOL010000126.1:0-4253 GCA_964486785.1 uncultured Oscillospiraceae bacterium | reverse complement strand
GGTCGCCGGAGGTGATGTCCACCTGCTTGTGGGTGGAGAACGCCATGCGGTACAGCGCGGACATATTCTCGCCCTGAGAGCCGGTGGATACGATGACCACCTTGTTTTTCGGCAGGCTCTTTACTGCGCCCAGCTCCACCAGCGTACCGGCGGCCACCTTCAGATAGCCCAGCTCCTGCGCCACCTTCAGCATATTTTCCATGCTGCGGCCGGTGACAGCCACCTTCCGTCCGTAGCGTTGGGCGGTGCTGAGGACGGCCTGGATTCGGTGCATATTGGAGGCGAAGGTGGTAACAATGATTCGCTGGTCGCAGTTTTTGAACTGCTTATCCAAGCTCTCTGCCACCATGGTTTCGCTGGGGGTGTAGCCCTGACGCTCCACATTGGTGGAATCCGCCAAGAGGGCAAGCACGCCTTCTTTGCCCAGCTCGCCAAACCGGGTCAGATCGATCATGCCGTCCTTGGCGGTGGGGTCAATCTTGAAGTCGCCGGTGAATACCACCGTGCCCACCGGGGTGCGGATGGCGAATGCCACCGCGTCGGCAATGGAATGGTTCACATGGATAAATTCCACGGTGAAGCAGCCGGCACGAACCACATCGCCGGGCTTATGGGTGTGCAGCTTTACCGCACCGGCAAGTCCGTGCTCCTCCAGCTTCAGCTTGATCAGACCGTTGGTCATGGCTGTGCCGTGGATGGGGCAGCGTACCTGCTGCATACAATAGGGAATGGAGCCGATATGATCCTCGTGCCCATGGGTGATGAACATTCCCCGCAGCTTCTTTTGGTTCGCTACCAAGTAGCTGAAATCGGGAATCACCAAATCCACTCCGTACATATCCTCGTCCGGAAAGCCAACACCGCAGTCTATCACGATCATATCCCTGCCGTATTCCAGCACCGTGATGTTCTTTCCGATTTCGTCCAGTCCTCCAAGAGGGATGATTTTCAGTTTTTCTGCCAAATAAATACTCCTTTCAGTAATTCGTCCAAATGGACGTAACAAAAGCAGGCAACCGCTTCGCTCTCCGTTGGCCCTGCATCGCCGCCGGTAGGAGAAAAACGCCTGCATGGTATGTCGGTTCGTACGGATTCCGCGGACGTAAGCGGAATCTTTTTGCCGCCCGGGGCTGCCCACCCGGCGCATACTGAAAATAGTATACCACAAATTCGGGGAAATGTACACAAAAATTTTTCGGGCGAATCCGCCGTGTTTTTTTCTCCGAAACGCATCTTTTTTGGAAAATACGCAAAAAAGCGGTTGCACCATTTTGTTAAGTTTGCTATAATAGCTAGGATATAATGGAAAGAGTAGTACATGACTGTATTTATAAGGAGGCGGGACAGTGGATAAGAAACTGGCAAGACGGCTGCAGCCGAGCATGAGTATGTTTTTTGTCATGGCAATCAGCTTTTGCGTGATGGCACTTGTGACACGCAACTATATCCTTGCCGCAATTGAAACGGTGCTGACCGCGCTGTACTTTGTGTTCTATTTGGTGGTTCGTGCCCGCAAAAACAAGGATATTCAGGCATTCATTCAGTCTACCTTCAATACGCTGGATGTAACCAAGGGCGCGGAGAATCCTTTCCCTATGGCTCTGATCCGGCTGGTGGACGGCGGTATCGTATGGAGCAGCGATAAATTTTCGGGCATCACCGGCTTCCGGGAGAAGATGCACGAGCAGAGAATCACGGATGTGATCCCTACGCTGACTACAGACTGGCTGGCATCGGGAAAAAGCGAGTATCCCTACGATGTGTTAGTGGGCGCGCGGCGATATCGGGTCTACGGCACGGCGATTCGCACCGGGGATGCCAGCGCGACCATGATGGGGATGCTGTACTTTGCGGACCTGACGGAGCTGTATCAGGTTCGGGATGAATATATCCGTTCCCGTCCGGTGGTGTCCATCATTTTGGTGGATAACTACGAGGAGCTGACCATGAACCTGTCGGAAAGCGCGATTTCCACCATGAACGCGAAAATCAACGACATCATCACCAAGTGGTCGGAAGATCACCACGGCATGCTTCGGAAGCTGGAACGCAACCGCTATTTGTATGTATTTGAAAAGCGGTATCTCAGTGAGATCGAGCGAAATAAATTCTCCGTGCTGGAGGAAATTCATCAGGTGGTCAATCCGGCAGGATTGGCGGCGTCTATCTCCTTCGGACTGGGTGTAGACGGGGCGAATTTTGAGGAAAGCTACAATTTCGCCGCGCTATCCATAGAAATGGCACTTAGCCGCGGCGGTGATCAGGCGGTTATCAAGGATCGGCTGAATTTCACCTTCTACGGCGGCCGGGCGAAGGAAGCAGACCGGCGCAGCAAGGTGCGCTCCCGGGTGACTGCCAATTCCATGATGGAGCTGATCGCGCAAAGCAGTCAGGTCTTTATCATGGGTCACAAGAACGCGGATCTGGACGCGGTGGGCGCGGCTATGGGCATTGCCTGTATGTGTAGAAAAAAGGGCAAGAAAGCCTATATCGTCATAGATCGGGAGCATAATGTTTCCCAAAAGCTGATCGAGGAAATCGTGCAGGTGGCGGAGCATCGGGATGTGTTTATCAGCGGCTCGGACGCGCTGCTGCTGTGCGACAACCGCTCTACGCTGGTGGTGGTGGATACCAACCGCCCCAATCAGGTAGAAAGTAAGGCACTGCTGGAGGCGATTTCGCAGGTCTGTGTGGTGGATCACCATCGCCGGGCAGCGGAGTATATCGAACCGGTGGTGGTCAATCTCCACGAGCCCTATGCCTCCTCCGCTTCTGAGCTGGTGACGGAGCTGCTGCAGTATTCCGTGGAGAAGTCGGACGTGCTGCCCATCGAGGCGAAGGCACTGCTGGCAGGCATTTTCTTAGACACCAAGAGCTTCAATGTGCGCACCAACGAGCGTACCTTTGAAGCTGCCGCGGTGCTGCGCTCCATGGGCGCGGACACGGTGGAGGTCAAGAAACTGATGCAAAGCGATTTTCAGGAAACCATGTCCAGATACCAAATCATGAAGGCTGCCCGCCTTTACCGGCAGGAGATTGCCATCGTCGCGCTGAACACCGGCACGACCCGCCCGCTGGCAGCCCAGGCCGCGGATGAACTGCTGAATATTTCCGGCATCACGGCATCCTTTGTGCTGTATCCGCTGGATGATTCTGTTGTGATTTCCGCCCGCTCCATTGGCAACGCCAATGTGCAGATGATCTTGGAGCCGCTGGGCGGCGGAGGAAATACTGCCACCGCAGGCGCGCAGATAACCGGCGTTACCGTAAAGGAGGCGCTGGACCAGCTTGTGAGTTCTATCGATCAATTTTATGCAACCTAAGTAAGGAGAAACGGCTATGAAGGTTATTTTATTGCAGGATGTGAAGGGCAAGGGCAAAAAGGGGCAGATGCTGGAGGTTTCCGACGGCTATGCCAGAAACTATATGCTCCCCAGAAAGATTGCCATTGAGGCGACGCCTGATGCGGTCAACACTATGAAAATGAATGACAAGGCTACTCAGGAGCGCATTGCCCGTGAGAAGGCGGAGGCTCTTGCCGTAAGCCAGCAGCTCCGGGAAATGACCCTGACGGTCAATGCCAAGGGCGGCGGCAGCGGACGGCTGTTCGGTTCTGTGACCAGTCAGGAAATCGCCGACGCGCTGGCGGCTGCCAGCGGCATTAAGCTGGACAAGCGGAAAATCGTGATTGCCGAGCCGATTAAGAATGTGGGCACCTATACCGTGACCTGCAAGCTGGGCTACGAGATCAGCGCGCCGCTGACGGTGAAGATTCAGGAAGCGTGACCTATATATAGGGAATGCAAAATGCAGAATTGAGGTATCCGCTTCGCAGATCAATCAAAATGCGTAGAGCACGCATTTCATGCGTGACGCAGACTGTAGAAAAAGCCTGTCATTGCGAGGAGGCCGCAGGCCGACGTGGCAATCCGTTCCCCTAAATGTTGCTATTTTATCCATTCTTCCGATAAAAAACCAACAATTTGGATGCGGATTCCTGGGCTATCATCACGTGTTGGCACACTACGATAAACGAAAGTAGGGACCGGCGTCCTCGACGGTCCTTACCGCAAGGCAGCTCCGCTGATGGACCGTCGAGGACGCCGGTCCCTACAAGGGTTCTTTCATAACAATGACAGAGCAGTGGGTTCGTGCGGGGGAAGGCTTGGGGGATTGCGCGCCCCCGCAATGACAGAATAATCGAAAGAGAGGAGAGAACAAAATGGATGAAGAGCTGATTCAGCGCAGGCCGC
>CAZAOL010000125.1:0-4321 GCA_964486785.1 uncultured Oscillospiraceae bacterium | reverse complement strand
TATTTTGGAATACCTGTACGCCCCGAAGAAATAAAAAGATCACCGGCTGAACAAGCCGGTGATTTTCAGAGTGTCAAAAACCCTGGTGTTGCGAACCAGTGACATCCGTCACCGGTTGGCGAGGACAGGGTTTTGCTACAGTTTGATATAAACGTTTCGCTGTTACAAGCTACTACCGCGGTACAGTCACCTACGGCATAAAGCTGGGCATGAGCTGCAGCTTAAACAGATTTGCCCTGTGCTTTCGGTCGATCAATGCCTTCTTTTCCGAATCGTGAATTTCTCCGGTGCGGATATACCGATCCAGCTCCTCGTAGGTAAAGCCTAAATTTTCCTCATCGCTTTTGCCTGTCAGTCCGTCGGCGGGGGTCTTCTCCACCAGCTCTGATGGCAGTCCCAAAAGCAATCCAATCTGCTTAAGCTCTGTCACCGTTAAATGGGAAAGGGGAGAAAAATCTCCGGCGGCATCGCCATAGCGGGTGGAATAGCCCACCCAGTCCTCGGAAAGGTTGCAGGTGTTCACCACCCGGCCGTTGACGGACTGGCTTACGGCGTAGAGGGTTGACATACGGATTCTTGGCGGCAAATTGATTTCCGTCTGCCGGGAAACGGCAAGCCCCTCGGGCAGGGCTGCCAAAACCGCGTCCACGGCGGGTTTGATATTGATTTCATAGTGGGGGATGCCCAAATGCTCCACCAAAAGATATGCCATGTCAATGTCGGACTGGACACCTTGGGGCATGAGTACGCCGACTACACGCTCCCGCCCCAAGGCCTCCACACATAAAGCGGCGGCGATGGAGCTGTCTTTCCCGCCGGAGATGCCGATTACGGCGTTGCAGTCCGGGCCGTTTTCCTGAAAAAAGTCCCGAATCCATTGTACACAACGGTCCTTGGTGTTTTGCGCGTCAAACATCAGTTATTTCCTCCGTTTAGGATTTGGATTTGGCACATAGCCATGGTGGTTAAAGCGGCGCGGTGGCTTTCCGGCGTGACGCCGGCGCAGCAGGCGGCATCCACGGAGATTTGCGCGTTGGGGAAGGTGGCTTTTAGGATCAGGGCGTTGGATACCACACAGATGTCGGTGCAAAGTCCCACCAGCTCCACCTCTTGCAGGTCAAATTCCGCCCAGCCGGTCCAGCCGAAATTGGGCTTGTCAATGACGGCGCAGCCCGGAACATACAGCCCATCGGCAATCTGCCAGCCCGTGCTGCCCCGGATACAATGGGGCACGGGGAGCTTTTTTCCCTCGGGAGTGTCCAGATAATCCGGCCCATGAGTGTCCCGGGTGAAAATAATCCGGTGACCGGCATCCGCATAGGACTGAATCTTTTCCTTGACCTTCGGAACAATGGCCACGGCCTCAGGCGTTCCCAACGCCATGGAAATGAAATCATTTTGCATATCTACCACAATCAGCGTTTTGCACATAGCGAATACTCCTTTGAAGCTTTTCTTTGGTTATATCAAATCCTTTCGGGGATGTCAAGAGAGGTGGAAATGGCGAGAAATCGAATTTGTTCGAAAAAATTTTAACTTTTTTTAAAAAAAGGTTGCAATTTCAAAAAGTTGGCGTTATAATGAAGACCTGAAAGTATCCTGAGGGGTATGGACTTTTGATGCCTGTATCGACGAAAGGTAGGTCGAGGAAGATATGAGAGCGAAATATGAAAAGCCTTGGGTCGCTGTGGAGCGGTATGAGCTGAGCCAGACGATTTCCGCTTGCGCTACCAAGATTTCTTTATTAAACAGTGCCTGCGTATATAACGATCCGGACGCTCCCTATGAAATGCGCGCCTTGGCGGTTAATAGCTGGTTTACCTCCGGTAATTGCACTTATGTTATGTCCGGCGGCCAGTCCAGCACCGGTATCTGCTACCATACCAACGCAAACGCGGCGTTCAGTTCCTGATATGTCCGGTTACATACATTATATATAAAGACCGACTGCGTTCCCTGCCAGATGGGAACCGGCGGTCTTTTTTTGGTACCAAAAGAAAGGGGAGAATTGCTACAGCGGCGAAGCCCCATACCCTCCCCCGAGGGGAGGGTGCCGCCAACGGCGGCGGGAGGGGAATGGCGATATGTTTCGGCTTTAGAGGAAGAGTGTTACATAGCGGAGGTGTTAGGATTACTGCCCGCGTTCCCCTTCCGACCTCGCTGCGCTCGGCCACCTTCCCCCCGGGGGAAGGCATGGGGGAGCAAAGAACGGACACCCTACCGAACTCCCCCAGTCAAAAATCAGAGATTTTTGACAGCCCCCTCTTAAAAGCGGGGGCCAAGGGCGCGGCGCACCACCCACGAAGGAAGGCATGGGCGCGAAAATATTAAACCTTCCACTTTCAACTAAAAAAGCACCACAGACTCATTTGGAATCTGTGGTGCTTTTATTATTTAGTTTTGCTTATTTTTCTTGGGCATGACGGGCTTCTTTTTGTTGCCAAACAGCATCCATGCCAATACGCCGTTGCCGGCTAAGGACAGCACCAGCAGAATGGTCAGCACGATCACCGCCGCGTCCACACCGCCGTCGTCGTCCTGAGGCTGGGAGGATTGGGTAGGCTGGGTGGGGGATGTGGTTTGGCTGGGGTTGGTATCGTCGGGAACGGTGGTTACCGGTTCTTCCTTGGCAGCACCGCAGACCGTACATTGGGCGGTCAGCACCTCAGCATCCTCCGTTTCCACTACGCTCCAGCTATGCACCTCCAGATCGCTCTTTCCGGTGCAGGAACATTCGTGCCAGTGGCTCTTTTCATCATAGGACCACTCCTGACTGTACTCATGCTGATGCTCATCGGATACCGCCAGCACATAATCGCACACGGTGCAGAGCTGATGCTCCTCCGTCGTTGCCTCCGGGCCCGGCTCATGGGCGGCAAGATCCACCTTTTCCCCGCAAACACCGCACAGCATCCAGTGTCCGGTCTCATCCGAAGCCCACTGCCCGTTGGTTTCGTGGGTAGGCTCCTGATATTTCCCGCAGACATTACATTCGCTGTCACAGCCATTGTCGTAAATGTGGACACCGAACTTCTTCTCCGAAACGAAGCTCTCCACGCCCTTTTCGCCGCAGCCGGCGCAGCTATAATAATACTGCCGCTTGTTCTGGCAATCACCCATATCGCTCAGGTATTCCTCGGTTTCCACCTTGGCGGAGAAATCATGGTCTCCGGAGGCTTTCCCGGAGAAGGTCTCCTCACCTGCCGCGCCGCAATTCGCGCAGCTTTTATAATACAGCGCGGGGTTGGAGCAATTGCCGGCCTGAGCAAGATACTTCTCCGACTCCACCTGCGCAGAGAAGTCATGGTTCGCGCCGTTCTTTCCCACAAAGGTCTTCGAGCCTGCCGTACCGCAGACGGTGCAGCTTTCATAATACGTTGCGGGAGTGGAGCAGTTGCCGGCCTGAGCTATGTACTCCCCGGACTCCACCTGAGCGTAGGACGGATGGCTGCAGGTCATGGTAACCACGGCATAGCTTACATTGCCATAGGTCTGCGGCACGTCCACATCCTCACCGGTCACGGTGACAACGCAGCCTACCTCATGCCACGAACCGGCTGCCGCGGTCTGCTTGACCTTCAAAACGAACTGAGCCAGTGTACCGTTGATGTTGGTATCGGCGTTCCATTCCGCGATTTTCTGGTTGGAATTCTTTCCCGGCTCTTCGCCATCCGGATTCTTTTCCCAAATAATATCTTTCAATTCAAAGACATCAGCGGGATATTCCAGCGTCAGGGTACAGCTTCGCACCGGATCGGCGTTGCTGATCTTCACCGTAAAGACCACCAGATCGCCCACATTCATTTTGGTCTTGTTGGCGGTTACGGTAACGGTTTCGTTGCCCTTGGCAGCGGCGGCCACGGAAAGTCCCAGCAGCACAGCCACAATCAGACAACAGCAAATCAATCTTTTCATAAATTCCTCCTGTTTCTCCGCCGTGACGGCGGAGTATATGAAGCTAACCTGATTTTACGCTATTGTGCCGGATAAAGCAAGGGGAAATTGCGCTTGGACAGCGTCTTTTACATTTTATTTACCATTTTTCGGTGCATTGCAGTCCGTCGGCGCGGCGATATATGCCCTCCCCCGAGGGGAGGGTGCCGCCATCGGCGGCGGGAGGGGAATGGCGACAGGCTTCACTTTTGGGGGAAGTCTGTTACATAGCGGAAGTGTTGGGGTTACTGCCCGCGTTCCCCTTCCGCCCCCTTCGGGGGCACCTTCCCCCCGGGGGAAGGTATAGGGGGGGAGCAAAGGACGTACATCTTACCGAACTCCCCCAGTCAAAAATCAGAGATTTTTGACAGCCCCCTCTTAAAAGCGG
>CAZAOL010000124.1:0-4341 GCA_964486785.1 uncultured Oscillospiraceae bacterium | reverse complement strand
ATCTTTTGGGCTTCAAGAATGTGGAAACCAAGGATGTCGAAAGCAATGAGCCGGCGGGCACGGTGGTGGCTCAGTCGCTGCCGGCGGAGACCCGTGTGGATGTGAATCGTAAGATCGTCCTGTCTGTGTCCTTAGGCCCCACCCAGCCGGAGCAGACCCAGCCTACTCAGCCCACCCAGCCCCAAGAGGTGACCAAGGATTATTGGTTCCAGCTCCCTGAGCAGACGGAGGATTTTACCCTGAGCATCCTGTGGGGAGATGAATGGATTCTGGAGGATGTGCCGGTGGATGCCTACACCCCCAGCTACAAGCTGCGTCTTACCGGCGCAGGCATTGAGGAATACAGCATTTATATCAACGGCGAATATATCGATACCGTGACGGTGGAGTTTTGATACCCATGATGGAAAAACAAACAGGCCGCATTTTGCGGTCACTTAGCGGCTTTTACGATGTGCAAACCCCTCAGGGACTGGTGACCTGCCGTGGGCGGGGAATCCTGCGCCGGGGCGGAGAAACTCCCCTGACCGGCGATTTGGTGGAGATCACCGTGGAAAAGGGCAAGGGCATGGTGGAAAGGCTGCTGCCAAGAAAAAACTGGTTTGTCCGCCCGGCGGTGGCCAATGTGGACGCGCTGGTGATCTTCGCGTCCAATGTCAATCCGGTGACAGAGCCGTTTCTGATCGATCGGGTGGCGGCCATTGCCGGCGACCGGGGCGTGCAGGTATATATCTGCATCAACAAGCATGATCTGGATCCCGGCGCGGAGCTGGAGCGGATCTACCGCGGGGCGGGGTATCCCGTAATCCTTACCAGCGCGGAGACCGGCGAGGGAGTGGAGGAGCTGCGGGAGCTGCTTTCCGGGAAGCTTACCGCCTTCACCGGGAATTCCGGCGTGGGGAAAAGCAGCATCCTCAACCGGCTTTGCCCGGAGCTGGCTCTGCCTACCGGCGAGGTGTCGGATAAGCTGGGGCGTGGGCGGCATACCACCCGCCATGTGGAGCTGTACCGGCTGGGGAAGGATACCTATGTGGCGGACACGCCGGGCTTTTCTTCCTTTGATACCGACCAAATGGAGCTGATTCTCAAAGAGGATCTGCAATACGCATTTCCGGATTTTGCCCCCTATATTGGGTGCTGTCAGTTTCATGACTGCTCCCACCGTACAGAGCCGGGCTGCGCCGTTACCGCCGCGCTGGCGGCAGGGGAGCTACAGCCCACCCGTTACGACAGCTATCTCAGGCTGTACGAAAAATCCAGCCAGATCAAGCTGTGGGAAGTGAAATAAGTATGGAAACACAGAAACCTTATTTGACCTGCGAAAAGCGATGGGTCTTTTCTGCGCTGATTTTCGTGGCAGGACTGTATGCCGGGTATACTCTGCTGGTGCGGGGCGGCGTGTTCTGCAACGGGCAGACCGGTAATCTGGCTCTGCTGGCGGTGTCGCTGGGCAGCGGAAACTGGCAGCGGGCAGCGTACTATCTGATCCCCTTTAGTGCCTTTTTGCTGGGTATTGTGGTATCTGAGTGGATTCCCCGTAATGTGCGGCATTTCGGACTGCGGTGGGATACGCTATTGATTCTGATTCAGATCGTGGCGGTGGCGGTCATGGGCTTTATCCCCGCATCCGCGCCCCATCAGATCTGTCAGGTGGTAATCAATTTCCTGTGCGCCATGCAATATGCCACCTTCCGGCAGGCGGAGGGGATGAATATGGCCAGCACCATCTGCGTCAGCCATATCCGCACCTTCGGCATTGCGCTGTCCCGGGTTCTTAGAAGGAGGACGGACAAATATCCTCAGGCGGTAAAGCAGGTGATGGCGCATGGAGGAATGATCTTCTGCTTCTTCCTTGGGGCGGTCACGGCGGCACTGGCGGCACGGTGGATTCATGTGCATACCGTTTGGCTGGCACTGATCCCGCTGTCCGTGGTGGCGGCGCGGTTGCTTTGGGCGGATCTGGTAGCGGAGAAGGAGCTGCTGCAAATACCGCCCGGCGGACATTGAAGCGGAAGCTTTTCTTAATTAAAACATAAAAAAGCTGATTGCCCTTGTTGCATCCTCTGTACGGAGATGCGACAAGGGCGTATTTTTGTGGTAAATTACTAATTTATTACTTGTACTTGGGAAAGAAATGTGATAAGATGTTAAAAGATATAGCTGGACAGTTCGGGTATTTATCCAAAATGGCAGGTAAACCCGTGACGCGGCTGAAAAAACAATAAGAGGGGACACATCATGAGTAAGAAATTCTCCGGTGTCATTGTATGGATTCTTTTGGCGGCTATGGTTATAGGGCTGCTGCCTCCGCTGGAGGTGGCTGTGGCTGCTGCCACCAGCACTTCAGCCATGGGAGAGCTGATAGACAGCTATGCTGCCAATGGCGAAACCTTCACCCTGAGCGAGGGCAGCCGAATCTTCGTGCCTTCCGCCACAGAGCCTGCCGGCGAGCTGCTTCAAACGGTGCAGCTTATCCAGCGGCAGTTTGCCGCCGACGGCAGACCCACCTCCACGCCCATGCCCATCGTATGGGGCGATGAGAGCCTGATTGCCGAGGGAGATATCGTGCTGGTGCTGGATACCGGCTCCGGAATCTCCGCCGACGGCTACGAGCTGAATGTGGGTGGAAGTGCCACGGTCACTGCCGGCAATTTGCGGGGCTTGATCTACGGCGCGAATATGCTGCAGAAGCATCTGCGCTACGCAAGCAGTAATTCCATCGCCGGCTTCGCCGCCGCCGATACGCCGGACACCGTGGAGCGCACGGTGAGTCTGGACTGCGGACGGAAATACTATACCAAGAACTGGATCTGCAACTTCATTCGGGAAATGTCCTGGATGGGGTACAACACCTTGCAGCTTCACTTCTCCGACGATTCCGGCTTCCGTATGGATTTTTGGGATCCCGAGTACTATACCGACGGTTATCAGCCTGCCAATGATTTTAGCTGGATCTGCGGCAGCAACTACACCTCCTGGACCCTTTCTGCCTACAGGGCGGACGCGGACAAGGGCAAATACCTGACCACTGCTGAAATCATTGAGATTTTGGAAACTGCCAAGGAATACCAAATCGACGTGATCCCCTCCTTCGACAGCCCTGCTCACTTGGATTACCTGACATGGACCTTTGAGCAGTATTACGATCTGACGGACAGCAGCTATTCTTTCTACTCCACCTACGACAAGACCACCTACAAGGCCTCCAGCACCAAGGGCATCATTAACTATGCCAATATCAAGGACTACAGTACAGAGATGTACTATCTTTATTACGGTGCCGTCAACATTAAGAGCGCGATGGCGAAGGCATTTATCTTTGAGCTGTATATCGATATTGCGAATTTCTTTAAGGAATATGCCGGCAGTACCGATTTCAGCATCGGTGCGGACGAAATCAATTTGAGCTCTTCCTATCATCAGTGGGGCTACAGCGATTTCGTCAGCTACATCAATGAGCTGAACACCCTGCTCAACGGTAAAGGCTACACCATGCGGATGTACAATGATTTCATGGGCAGCACCACCTATGGCGGAAGCAGCTATGATTACGCGGACAACATCGAGATCATGTACTGGGATTCTCCCCACAATCCCAACAGCTCAACGAAAAGCAATCATACCGAGCCTGTCAGCTACTATGTCAGCGAGGGCAGGACGCTGTATAACTGCATCCAAACCAACACCTATTACGCCCTGCGGAAAACCAATTACGGCATGGATGCCCGGGGCGACTCCACCTATACCAACTACTGGACATTCTACCACTCCACCGAGGATGACATCTTCAATGAATGGTATCCTGCGGATATCAGTGAACACGGAAACTACTCCGAAGACGTAGCGGACGTGCCGGAGAAAAATCTAGGCGGCGGCTATTTCCTGATTTGGGGCGACTACGCCTGCATCAACACCGAGGTGGAGATTTGGAACGGCGTGACCGAAAGTGTGTATAACAGTTCCACAGGCTCCAAGGTCAGCCAATACTACAGCCTGCGTGACCGTATGTGGTCCAACATCGTCAAAATGTGGAACTGGGATATCAACAGCTCCATGACCTTTACCGAGTACGCGGCGCTGCGGGATACCTTCGGCGGGCACCCCGGTCTGGGCAGCGGAACCAACGCCTGCGCGGAAGCCACTACGCTCCCTGCCGCTACCGATCCGGTTCGCGCGTTTGAGGCGGTCTGCAAGCCTGCAAGCTATGCCGGCGGAGAAAAGAATCCCTTCGTGCAGGGAACTACCTTGGGCGTGGACTATACCGTTGCCGAGGGTTATTATAACCGGGCTGCCTCGTCGGCTACCTATGCCATGCAGGAATGGGGTCAGAAGAGCGCGACA
>CAZAOL010000123.1:0-4495 GCA_964486785.1 uncultured Oscillospiraceae bacterium | reverse complement strand
ACACGACTACGAATTCATCTATTTTGGCTCTACCCCAACTATTGACATAGAACCTAAACTTTCAACTGTCAACTTAAAAAAGGGCCCGCCGGAGCGGGCCCTTTTGCTATAGGGTATTACTTGTTGGCGAAATACTCTCTCGCCTGCGCGCCGTAGACCGCAGTGGCCATTGCCAACGCCTGCTGTGCAGAGGAATTGTTGCTTGCGATGGTATCGCAATACTTACCCAAGCTGTAGTTGATCGTCTTGGTAGCGTAGGTCACTCCGTTGCAGGTATAGATGCCGCCTACGAAGATGGTGTCGCCCATTTCCTTGGCTGCGATACCGTCGATGCAGGCCCAATACTGGTTGGCAGTGCCGGTGAGGGTCATGGTCATGGAGCCGGAGGCATTTTCCGGGCTGAGGGTATCCGCAGCCGCGTAAGCCTCCTCCGTCCAGTAGTACATAGTCACATCGCCGTCGGGGGTATTCGAGGTGTTGAAGTAGTAGTTCATGGAGAACGCACCGTCGAAGGACACGGTGATGTAGCACACGCCGAAGCCGGTATTGGTGAGCATACCGTTCTTGCTGCTGTCCACGCTCACGGGATTAGGCATGGTGTCGGTGCTGTAGGCACCCACCATTGCCTGCTGTTCCTCAGTGAGGAAGGAATTCATGAGGTTGTCGGTGTTGTAATTAAAGAACTTCTGGGCTTCCGCGCCGTAGTTCATCAGTGCTACCACCAGCTTCTTCATGTAGTCATTGGTGGACTTGTTGAGAATGGACTTCGCGTAGCTCACCGCGCTGTAGGATACCATGGCGGAGTAAGCATAGGTGCCGTCCGCCAGCTTGGCGTAGACCTTGAAGTACATGGCATCGCCCATCTTCTTGGCAGGCACACCACCGGTCTGGGACATATAGTAGGTGCCGTCGTAGGAGTAGTCGGAAACCACTTCATCGGCAGTATCATAGGTTCCATCGGTGTCCTGCGTGGTGAATACCAGCAGACCCATCTCCACCACATTATCCAAATCGGAGGCGGTGAAGTACAGGTTGTAGCGGATCTCGGACTCGAAGGACAGGCTGGCGTAGCTCAGCTTCAGGCTGGGGATTACCGCGGTGGAATTCTCAGCCGCGCCACACGCGCCGCAGTAGCCGTCGGTGTAGCTATGACCGGTGGCCGCAATGCTCACGGTGTAGCTATCCTTACAGCCCATGCAGGTGTAGGTCCGCACGCCATCGGTAGTACAGGTGGCAGCGGTAGTCACCTTGGCGTAGTAGCTGTGACCCACAGCAGCAACATAGCTGTCCACATAGGAATCACCGCAGCCATAGCAGGTATGGGTGATATAGCCCTGAGTGGTGCAAGTAGCTGCCGTGACCGTGGTCTTGTAGTCATGACCCATAGCCGGGATCACATCTCCATGGCTGTCGCCGCAGCGAGAGCAGGAGTAAACACCGGCGCCGTCGGTAGTACAGGTAGCCGCCGTTGTCACACGGCACACATAGCTGTGTCCCAAAGCCGGGATGGTCAGGGAGTAGCCGTAGCCACAGCCGGAACAGGTATAGGTTCTCACACCGCTGGTGGTGCAGGTGGCAGCCACAGTCAGCTTGGAGATGTAGCTGTGACCGATGGGATCGGTGGTGTTCCAAATGTAGCTGTCGCCACAGTCCACACAGGTGTAGGTGGTGTAGCCGCTGGAGCTACAGGTCGCCGGAGTCACCACAGTCGCATAGCTGTGACCGCGGGGGCTGGTGCCGTTGGCGGTGTACTGGTAGCTACAGACCGTACAACGGTAGGTCGTATAGCCGCTGCTGGTACAGGTCGGCTCTACCACCGTGCCGATGTAGCTGTGACCCAGAGCCGGGATGACCTCAGTATAGCTGCTTCCGCAATTGGTACAGGTATAGGTACGAATACCGGTGGAGGAGCAGGTAGGTGCTGTGGTCACGGTGCTGGTGTAGATGTGCTCATCGGCGGTGATGGTCTCCGTATAGGTCTCGCCGCAGCAGCTACAGGTGTAGGTACGCACGCCAATGGCGGAGCAGCTAGTAGAGCCGGTACGGGAGGTCGTGGAGGACGCAGCAACCGTAGAGTTGTAGATGTGACCGGTTGCGGAGGTGGTTGTGGTATGAGTCTCTCCGCAGACGATACAGGTGAGAGTCTGAGTGCCGTCCTCTGTACAGGTAGCCTCTCTTGTGGTCGCGCTGTAGGTATGGCTTGCAGCCACCGGGTGGGCATAGCTGTCGCCGCAGATGGAGCAGCTATAGACCGTAACGCCGGGAGCATCACAGGTCGGCTCAGAGATAACCTCCGCGGTGTAGTTATGGCTGCAGATGTCCGCCGAGATGTAGCTCAGCGTCACCGTGCCGCTGCTGTTGACAGACAGAGTGAAGGTGATCTTCACGCCGCCGGGAACGAACATCTTCTCAGACGCACCGGTGGTGGTATTGTACAGAGTCGCGCTGGTGGCATTGGTGTAGCTCTGCGCCAGATACAGCGTGGCGTTGTCGCCGGACTTGACACCGATGTAGCTATCGCCGGTGAAGCTGGTGGTCAGCTTTCCGTCTACGAAGCTATAGATGCCCAGGTTGTCGTAGTCATTGGCGTAGCCATAATCCTTGCCGTTGATGTAACCGAACAGATAGTACAGGCCGGGATCGGACGCGCCGCAGACACTGCACTTGCCGCCGGAGTAGTTATGTCCGTCGGACAGAACCGCGTTGGAAACATAGCAATCTCCGCAGGAGCAATAGTACAGGGTGTAGCCATCGCTGGTACAGGTAGCCGCTGTTTTCTGAGTGGTGTAGGAATGTACATGGTCATCCGCAACACCGCACACGCTGCAGACACCGTCCGCATAGGTATGGTCGGTTACCTCGGTGTAGGCCGTGACAAAGCTGTTATCGCAGATGGTACAGGTGTAGGTGCTGTAGCCCTGAGCGATACAGGTGGGCTCGGTCACCACGATTTCATAATCATGGGTGTGCACATCCGTGAAGGTGATCCAATACTTCAGCGTGGAGGAATAGGTATCCAAACCGGAGCCGTAGACCGGGAAAGCGATGTTGTCGCTCTGGCTGCCGCTGCCGTTGTGGAACACCACGGTGGTGGCACCCAGCGGAATGGTGGCACTGTAAACTGTGCCGCTCTCCAGCGTCATCTTAACACCGGGCCATGCGCTGGTGACATCGTTGGTAATACCTGCCGCCTCGGCAAACGCGTAAACATACACATTGCTCCAATTGGTGCGGGCATTATCATAGTAGATGGTCATGGTGGACGGGACACTCCTCGGCATCGCGCAAATGGTGCACATACCATTGGAGTAGGTGTGGCTCACCGTTTCGCCACAGGCGGTACACATACCGGCGATGTTGTGGCTTTCGTGGGCACAGCCCTCCACATAGTTGACCCAACTGCCGCTGGAGGGATTGTAGCAAACGCTCACGGAAGTGTAGCTGGGCGGTGTCAGGCTGCCTGTCTGGTTGCCCTCGCCGTCGGTAAAGATTACATTGGTGGCCTCAATCGGCAGATCGAAGGAGTAGACATTGCCGCCGATGTTGGTCATGGAGTTGCCGGGCCAGGAGCCGGTATACTCGGTGTTGCGGCCTGCACACTCAGCCCAAGCGTAAATCTTAACATTGCTCCATGCGGTAGTGGAGTTGTCATAGTACACGGTGACGGTATCGGGAGCGGACTTGGACAGACCGCAAACGGTACAGTAGCCGCCGTAGTAGCTATGAGAAGTGACCGCACCGCAGGTGGTACACAGCGCGCCGATGGTGTGATTGCTGTGGGAGCAGTTCACAAGGCTCAGGTTCTGGTTATACACGGAATCCTCGTGGATCAGGTCGCCCAAGACCAGAACGGTGGCGGAGTAGGGCTCCACACCGACCTCGCCGTAGCCGCTGCCAACATCCACGCCCCACAGCGGGGACACGCCGGCCTGCAAGCCATGGATACAGGCCTGCCAGTAGCCGGAGGGAACGCCGTAGTTGCCCAGATTGACATACTGCGTGCTGGAGCTTCCGTTGAAGATAATGATGATGCCGTCAGAACACTCATAGTTGGGATAACCGCTTACATAGAACATGACGGTATTGTCATTGATCTTGTAGTAGCTGGTGTAGTTCCATGCGTCAGAGCCGCTGGTGCAGCGCAGAGCCGAGTGGTTCTTTCGGAAGTCGATCAGACCGCCGTAGTAATCATCCAGTGTCTGGGCATAGGACTTATCCTGCAAATCAGACCAGCGAATCTTGTTCACATAGTCGTCGGTGCCGAAGGCGTTGTCGTAGCGTGTACCGCTGGAGTCCTTCTTCTCCCGGAGCAGCTCGTCACCGGAGTAGATGAAGGGTACGCCCTGTGCCAGCATGACTATTGCCGCGGACAGGCCGTTCATGCGAACCATTTCCTCCCAGTACGCGCCGTTGCGGGACAGGATGATCTTATCCGTCAGACAGTAGTTGTCATGGCAGGCAACGTAGTTGATGGTCTGAGTGGGGCTGGTGGACC
>CAZAOL010000122.1:0-4522 GCA_964486785.1 uncultured Oscillospiraceae bacterium | reverse complement strand
ATTCCACTCCCGACCTCACTTCGTTCGGCCACCCTCTCCCCGGGAGAGGGGATAGAGGTGCGGGGGAAGGGTTGGGGGGAGCAGTGACAGAACTTTTACAACAAACTATTTTTATTTTGAAAGGATGTATTGATTATGGCTATTACTTTGGCAGAAGCAAAGGTCGGCATGGCCGACAAGGTGGATCAGCAGATCGTGGATATGTTCCGGCGCAGTTCCCTGCTGCTGGACAGCATGGTGTTTGACAACTGCATCAGTCCCGGTACGGGTGGCTCTACTCTGACCTACGGATATGTGCAGCTTAAGACTCCGGCTACCGCCGCTGTGCGTACCATCAACTCGGAGTATACTCCCGGCGAAGCGAAGCGGGAGAAGAAGACCACCAACGCCATCATTATGGGCGGCGCGTTTCAGGTCGACCGGGTGCTGCAGAACACCGCCGGCGCGGTGGACGAGCTGGCGTTTCAGGCGGAGCAGAAGATCAAGGCGACCGCCAACTACTTCCATCATCTCGCCATCAACGGCTCCGGCGCGGAGGTCGATGCCGGCTTTGCGGCAGGTACCTTTGACGGACTGAGAAAGCTGCTCTCCGGCAGCTCCTCTGAGCTGACCTGTGATGTGGAGCTGACCAGCTCCGAGACCATGGATGCCAACTGCAACGCCTTCCTGGACCGGATGGATATGCTCATGGCTGCCGTGGAGGGCGGTGCGTCCGCACTGCTGATGAACCGGGATATGCTGGTGAAGCTGCGCTCTATCGCCCGCCGTGCCGGTTACTATGAGCGCGGCAAGGACGATTTCGGCCGTGTGGTGGAGACTTACGCCGGCGTGCCTATGCTGGATATGGGTAAGTTCTACAATGGCAGCACCACCGTGGACGTGATCTCCACCGACGGCGGCAAGACTGCCATTTACGCGGTGGGTCTGGGTCTGGACGGCTTCCACGGCATCAGCCCCAGCGGCAGCGGTGTCATTTGCAGCTATATGCCCGACCTGAACACTCCCGGCGCCGTGAAGACCGGCGAGGTGGAGCTGGTGGCCGGTGTGGCTCTGAAGAACACCCTGAAGGCTGCCTGCCTGAAGGACATCGCTATCAGCGTCTGATAGCAGAACAAAGGAGGGCCGGGATGGTCGCGTATTCGTTTTATCGGGATACCTATGGGGGCACAGCCCTGTCCCAGCAGGAGTGGGAGCTGTTCGGACGGCGTGCCTTTGAGCAGCTTGAGCGGTACAAGCGGTGCTTTACCGTTACGCCCTCGGAAACCGGGGAGGCCATGGCGATTTGCGCCATGGCGGATACCCTGGCCTATTTCAACGCGGCACAGAACGGCAGCGGCGGAGTGATCAGCTCCGCCGCAATCGGCTCTGTTTCCGTGAATTATGGCAGCAGTAAGTCCGTGGATATCAGCCCTGACGCGCGAGAGCGGGAGCTTCTGCGCTGCGCGACGCTGTATCTGGACATTTACCGGGGGGTGGCGGCGTGCTGATGCGCTCAAGCAGCAGCCCGGTGGACTACCGGCTGTGCGATCAGACGGTGACGGTGTATCACCGGGAGGGAAGCACCGTTACCGCCACGGTTTACAAAAACGCGTTTTTCGATATGAGAAAGTCCCGGACTGTGGACAAAGAGGGAACGAGGGAGGCAAATGCCTTTCTGCTGGTGATTCCCGGGAACTCTCAGGCGGTCTTTCCGGGGGATAAGGTGCTGCTGGGAGAAGGCCCGCAGGTGTCCGCGGAGCAATGGCTCAGCTTCGTTCCGGCGGAGGTGGAGAATCTGGCAATCGTCAGCCACGCAGGCGTGAAATACTGGAAAGGAAGCATCGTACACACCGAGGCGGGCGGCAGTCAGCTCAGATTCACCAATCTGCTGCGGAACTGACAGGAGGGGTTTATGTCGGTTTTAGAAAAAGTTAGGACGTGGATCGCCCAATATCCCGGCGGGGAGGGGCTGTGGACGGATCACTTTTCTCCCCGTCCGGGCAGCGGAAGCGTTGCCCCGCTGGGAATGGCGGAGCTTTCCCGGCAGACGGATCTGCTTGGAACGGTGACGGTATCCAACCGCTGGGATTTCATGATCTATTTTGTGCTGAAAAAAGCTCAGGAGGAGGACGGCACTGCTGCCGCCAACGCCCAATGGCTCATGGATTTTCAACAATGGATACAAAGTCAATGTGTCAGCGGTATGGTACCGGTGCTGGGAGATCTTCCTCATGAGGAACGGTTTGTGGCTCAGCAAGGTAAGCTGGAGGAGGTCAAGGGAGAGGGAACGGCGGTATACAGCGTAAAGCTGTCGGCGTTCTTCACCAGAATCTTGACACCGGAAATGAGGTAGGAATATGAATACAACAACGGAAGCTTCTGCCCTTCGGGAAACGGTGGCGGCGGTCATGGATGAGGTGCTGCCGCAAATCATGGCGGGGTTTGAGATGGTGCTGGCGGAGCAGAAGCGCACCAATGCCGCGATCGCCGCGTTGGAGCTGAGCGAGGCGGTTATCGGAGAAAAGGTGGAGCAATACAATGCCAAAATGGCTGTGATAAAGGGAGGGGTCTGATGCGCCGGTTCGCAAAGCAATTCAGAATCAACGGTCAGCCCTTGCTGGCACCGGACGCGGATGTGACCGTATCCTATGCGGATCTTGACAGCACCGACGGCGGCAGAGATGAGTCCGGGGTACTGCACCGGATCGTGCTGCGGCACAAGCTGGGTACGTGGACCTTTTGCTACAACCGCCTTTCCGAGGAGGAAAGACGGTATATGGAACGGCTGTTCCCGGCTGGGGAGAGCTTTGAATTTACCCATCCGGACAGGCTTCACGACCGCAAAGAGGTCGTTACGCAGGCCTACCGCAAGGAGTGCAGCTTGTGCTGGCACAACGCGGCCATGGGAGACTGGCGGAACTATAAATTTGAAATTGTGGAGTGCTAGGAGGGGCTTATGCTGAAAAATGAAGTCATTCTGGCGGACGGCACACGCCTTTCTTCCGGCGTGGGGACGGTAAATGCCATTCAAAGCTGTACGCTGACCCAATGCGTCAATGACGGGAAAGAGCTGATGCCCGGTTCGGTGTGCAGTGCCTGTCTGGAGGTGAAGCTGATCGTACCCGGAGGGGCTTTGAGTATTCCTACAGGGGCGGAAAATTGCGTGGCGTTGGAGAAAAACGGAACGCAGGCGGGCGTGTTTGTGCCGGAAAAGCCGGTACGAACCGGCGCGAACAGCTACACCTTGACTGCCTACGATAAGGTCAGTCTGCTGGACAAGGAGCTTTCTCAATGGCTGGCGGGGCTGGATGGGTGGCCCTATACGCTGTATAAGTTTGCGGGGATGGTTTGCGATGCCTGCGGCTTGACGTTGGCGAACACCCAGATCCCCAACGGCGAATTTCCGGTGCGTCAATTTGCCCGGGCGCAGGTCACCGGCAGGCAGCTTATGCGCTGGATCGGGCAAATTGCCTGCCGGTTTTGCCGCGCCGACAGGAAGGGGAATATCCTTTTTGATTGGTATCAGGAATCAAATCTGGTCATTCGGCCTGCCGGGGAACGGTTTTATTACGCCGGAGCACTACAGTATGAGGACTATGCCGTGGCGCAAATCGACGGGGTGAAGCTCCGTCCTGTGGGGACGGACGCCGGAGTGCTGTGGCCTGAGGGAGAGACGGAGAA
This sequence comes from uncultured Oscillospiraceae bacterium, assembly GCA_964486785.1. GTDB lineage: Bacteria > Bacillota > Clostridia > Oscillospirales > Oscillospiraceae > Faecousia. The sequence continues at coordinate 862 of CAZAOL010000122.1, read as the reverse complement.
TCCCTATATCATTACCGGCAATCCTATTTTGACGGCACAGGTGGATGATTCGCTGAAGACCTATCTGGAGGTGATCCATCAGGAGCTGGTAAGGCTGGGGGAATACCGCCCCTGCACCGTTACGGTGCCCGCCGGCATGGACATCCATGCCGGAAATGTGATAGAGGTGGAGGACAGCTACGGCGTTCGCTTTCGCACCCTCGTCATGACCAAAATTCAGGCAGGCCAGAGAGATACGCTGAAATGCACCGGTTCGTTCAGCCGCAGCAGCACCACGGCGGTCAATGACCAAAGCGTTGCCCAAATCGTACAAGGAGCACTGGACAGTCAGACCCAGCAGGATATTTTTAACAAGCTGACCAACGGGGGACAGATCCAGGGCATCTATATTCAGGATGGGAAATGGTACATCAATGCCGAGCTGGCGAAAATCGTGAATCTGATCGCCGACCGCGTGCTTTCCGTCAAGGATGACTATTCTCTGGCGATTGATGGAGCGTGCTTGAGGATGACCTATGATTCCGTGGAATCTGCGGCATTGCGGAACTATGGCGACTCGCCGGTTTTGTATTTGCACGGAATTGAGGACGGGGAGTGGACGGACAGCTCCGAGCTGTCCCCGTGGCATTTGAAGCTGGGCGGCACCAGCACAGAGCCGACCTTGGAAATCAGCACTCTGAGCGGCAAACCCCAGATGTGGCTCAATGGGGAAACCTTTGGCAAATATCTTTCCTGGAAAGACAACGGCGACGGAACATACACTTTAATCGGGACGTGAGGTAAAACATGAAGGTAATACATAAATTAAGGTTCTATGTCAATAGTTGGGGTAGAGCCAAAATAGATGAATTCGTAGTCGTGT
>CAZAOL010000121.1:0-4547 GCA_964486785.1 uncultured Oscillospiraceae bacterium | reverse complement strand
ATTTGGATACCTCAATGTAGTAGCCGAACACCCGGTTGAAGCTGACCTTCAGGGTGCGGATCCCGGTTTTTTCCCGCTCCGCCGCTTCAATGGCAAGGATCGTGCCGGAGCCGCCGTCCATGATGTCCCGCAGCCGGTCGGCATCGGGGTTTGCTCCCCGGCGGATGATGCCCCCCTCCCGCACGGTCAGGGGCGGTTCGTCCACGATGGTCTGCTCGATGCGGTCGGCACATTCCGTCAGAGGGTCGATGGCCTGCTCCAGCTTCCGAAGCAGGGCGCAATTGGTCTGGGCAAGCTGTGCCTTTACCAGCGGCAACGCCCGCAGTCCGCGGGCAAGTCCCAAAAGATCGCGGCAGTTGACGGTGCCGGTGACGATGCGGGTCATGACCCGCTCCAGATCCGTTACATCTTTCAATGCTTCGGTAAGCTCGCCACGGAGAATGGGGGCGTTCACCAGCTCCTCCACGGCACTTTGCCGGCGGTCGATCTCCACCGCATCCAGCAGCGGCTTTTCCAGCCAGCTTCTGATCATTCTGCCGCCCATGGCGGTATGGGTCTTATCCAGCACCCACAGCAGCGTGCCCTTTTTCTCCTTGGAACGCAGAGTTTCTGTAAGCTCCAGATTCCGCCGGGCATCCATATCCAGCTCCATAAAGCGGCCGGTGGTATAGTATTGAAGCTGCCGGATGTGCTTCAAATCGTTTTTTTGCAAGGTCAGCAGGGTCTGCAGCAGCGTGCCGCTGGCAATGATCGCCGCGGGCAGCCCGGTAAGCCCAAGCTGGGAAAGAGGCGCGCCGAAATGCCGCTGCAAAAGCTCCTCAGCGGCGGAAAGGTCGAATTGCTCCGCCTTTCCCTCATCCACACAGCAGCTTAGCCGGCGGAACAGCGCATCCTCCAGCATAGTGCCGTTTACGCCGCTGCCGCCACGGATGACCTCGGAGGGGGTGAACCGGCCCAGCTCCGATACGGCGGCGGCTTCATCGGCACACACCGTGGCGAAAAACGCGCCGGTGGAAATATCGCAGAAGGCAAGCCCGTATTTGCCGCCGTCACCGTAGACGCAGGCCATGTAGTTGTTGCGGCTTTCGTCCAGCATACAGCTTTCCGTAACGGTGCCGGGGGTGACGATCCGGGTGATCTCCCGCTCCACCAAGCCCTTGGTGGTGGCGGGATCCTGCATCTGCTCGCAGATGGCTACCTTATAGCCCTTCTGCACCAGACGGGCGATGTAAGCGTCTACGGAGTGATAGGGCACACCGCACATGGGGGTCTGCTCCTCCTTGGGCTTGTTCCGGTCCCGGGTGGTCAGGGTCAGATCCAGCTCCTTGGCGGCGACCCGGGCATCGTCGTCGAACATCTCATAGAAGTCGCCCAGCCGGAAAAACAGGATGCAGTCCTGATTGCGTTCCTTTATTTCAATGTATTGCCGCTTCATGGGAGTCAGCTCAGAAGTATCTTTCGCCATGAACACAACCTCTTTCTATATGGTAATGACGGCTTATGCCAGCTCGCCGGTAAGACTCCATGTGGTAGAGCCGGTGATTCTCAGGGTCTGATAGCTGCCGATCAGGGTGCTGTCGCCACGCAAACGCACCAGCCGTCCGCCCTCAGTGCGGGCAGTAAGCAGTTCGTCCTCCGCACCGTCTACTAAGCACCGCATTTCCTTGCCCACATAATCCCGGTGAAGCTCCTCGGAAATTCGGTTTTGCAAGGCGCACAGGCGGTCAAAGCGGCGGTTTTTCTCCTCCTTGGGAGTGGGGTCGTCCATTTGGGCGGCAGGTGTGCCGGGACGGGGAGAGAAAATGAAGGTAAACAGGGCATCGTAGCGCACCTGCTCAATAAGGGACAGGGTCTCCTCAAACTCTTCCCCGGTTTCTCCGGGGAAGCCTACGATCACATCGGAGGTAAGCACCAGATCCGGCATGACGGAGCGGGCGTAATTCACCGCCTCCAAATACTTCTCCCGGTCATAGTGCCGGTTCATTGACTTCAAAACACGGGAAGAGCCGGACTGGAAGGGCAGATGGAGCTGCTTTGCAATCTTCTCGTATTTCGCCATGGTGTCAAACAGCTTTTTCCCCGCATCTCTGGGATGGCTGGTCATGAAGCGAATCAGAAAATCGCCGGGAAGCCGGGCAATCTGCGCCAGCAGATCGGAAAAATCGATGCCGCAGTCCAGATCCTTGCCGTAGGAATTGACATTCTGCCCCAAAAGGGTGATTTCCTTGCAGCCCGCGGCGATCAGCTCCTGACATTCCTTGAGGATGTCATCCGGGCGGCGGCTGCGTTCCCGTCCACGGACATAGGGGACGATGCAGTAGGTGCAGAAATTGTTGCACCCGTACATGATAGACACCCATGCCTTCAGCGGGTTATCCCGGAGCTGGGGAATGCCCTCGGCAATGGAGCCGGGCTCATCCTCCACATAAAACTGCCGCTTTCCCTGAGAAAGCACCCGGTATAAAATCTCGGGAAATTGCCATAAATGATGGGTAGAGAATACGCCGTCTACATGATGGTAGCTGTTGCGGATCCGCTGGGAAACGGCACTTTGTCCTGCCATGCAGCCGCACAGGAAGATTTTTTGACGGCTGTGGCGGCGTTTGGTATGCACCAGCGCGCCCAAATTGCCGAACACCCGCTGCTGAGCGTGCTCCCGAATGGCACAGGTGTTCATTACCACTACGTCCGCGCCCTCGGCCTGGGATGCCATGGCATAGCCGCTTTGGGCAAGGTAGCCCCGCAGCTTTTCGGAATCCGCCTCGTTTTGCTGGCAGCCGTAGGTTTCCACATAGGCTGTGGGGACGGTTTCCCGTTCACGCCAGTAGGCGGCGATGCGGTCGCAGTATTCATATTGGGCAGCAAGCTGAGCTTGGGAAATGACGGTAGTTTTGTTAGACATTTGGTTGATCCCCCGGTAACACTATCTCAATCTAAAATAATAGCATTTTTTTCTGCCTTTTTCAAGTGCCGCAAGCAGGAAAACATTTGTAAATATATTTCTCTGCCCCTTGCAATTGGGATAAGGGCATGATAAACTGAGCGTAACATTTACCGGCTAAGCCGGAGAAAGAGGAGCTTATGAAGTGCAAAAACTGCAAAGCGGTGCTGAAAAAGGGCGAGAAGCTCTGCCCCTCCTGCGGTGAGCCGGTGAAGCAGAGAAAAAAACTGCCCATCTGGGTGATGGCAATGATCATCACCGTGGCGGTGCTGGGGACGCTGGCGGGCGCGACGGCGATTTGGTGGAATCAGGCGGATGTGGAAAGCTTCAAGGAGGGCTGGACACTGGTGCTGAATCTGTTTGACGCGCCGGACAACGATGTATATTATAAGGATAGCTACTCCGTATCTGCCGAGAAGGCGGTGAAATGGAGAGAGAAGAAAATCGCCGCGGTGGGCGGTGTGACGCTGACCAACGGCGAGCTGCAGGCGTACTACTGGATGAATGTGTATGATTTCCTTAACAACTACGGTTACTATGCGGTGTATGCGGGTCTGGATTATACTAAGCCCTTTGACAGTCAGGCTTGCCCGGAAAGTGACGGAACATGGCAGCACTTCTTCCTTGACGATGCCTTGCTGAACTGGCATAAGTATCAGTCCATGGCGTTGCTGGCGGAGGAGGAAGGCATAGAGCTGAGTGAGGAACTCCAAAACGATCTGGACAATTTGCGCGCGCAAATGGCACAGTCCGCGGTGAATGCCGGCTTCCCCACCATTGATGCCATGCTGCAGGCCGACATGGGTCCCGGCGTGACCTACGAGGATTACTATTCTTATGCCGAAACCTATCATAAAGGCTACCAGTATTTTGAAAAGTGCTACGAGGAAGCGGAAGCGCAAATCACCGATGAAATGCTTGAAACGTATTTTGCCGCCAATGAAAGCACCTTCGCGGAAAGCGGCGTAACGAAGACCAGCGGAGATGTATATGATGTGCGTCATGTGCTGATCGTGCCGGAGGGCGGCACGGAGGACAGCGACGGGAATATGACCTATTCCGAGGAGGAATGGGAGGCGTGCCGGGCAAAGGCACAGGCACTGCTGGATGAATGGCTGGAGGGCGAAGCCACGGAGGACACCTTCGCGCAGCTTGCGGTACAGCATTCCGAGGACAGCAACACCGCCTCCAGTGGCGGCCTGTATGAGAGTCTGACATCCACTTCCAATGTACAGGAGGACATTCAGGACTGGTATACAAAAAAAGGCCGGCAGGTTGGGGAGTACGGGCTGGTCAAAAGCGATTCCGGCTACCATATCCTCTATATGTCCGCAATTGAGGAGCAGTGGATCCGGGCCTCCCGTGACGCGCTGCTGAGTGACGCTGCCAACAGCATCGCCGCGGAGGCTATGGAGGCGTACCCCATCCGTGTGCTATATAAAGACATTGTCTTGGGCGTGGTGGATCTGAGCCAAACGGAAAGCTGAATATGAAAAAACTGTCATTGGGCGGAGTAACACCCAATGACAGCCGGAGTGTCAATAAACCCCTGTCATTGCGAGGAGGCCCCTTGCGGGCCGACGTGGCAATCTCATTTTATTCCTTT
>CAZAOL010000120.1:0-4574 GCA_964486785.1 uncultured Oscillospiraceae bacterium | reverse complement strand
CTCCGCCCAGCAGGATCTGGCGAAGGCCACCGCGGTCTACGGCTACTACGCCAAGGAATACTTCAAAAATCTCTACGGAAAAAGCTAAAAAATTTTTTACGGGTGCGTTGCAAAATGAGATTTGCAACGCACCCTTTACCTGTGTTAATTTATCACAATGTATCCGTTGACAAGTTTATGTTGATTTGCTAAAATATAGCTGAAATGGTTTCGGGACAGGTATTCTCTTATGTCCCACCTGCCCCATTTATCCGAAAAAACAGTGCAAGAAAGGAGCGTATTGGCGCGGTTTTCGCGCAATACAAAAAACGCAATGAAGATGCTGAAAAGATGCCTTTCCCTGCTTCTGGTCGTGGCAATGACCCTGTCTATGGTGTATTTTGCCCCTGCGGCCGAAGCCGTTTCCGCCAGCGACTACATCGATACCAGCTATAGCTCTTATATGCGTGTAAGCACCATACAAGAGGTGGATCTGCGGCTGTATCCCACCACCGCCAGCGCATCCACGCTGGTGGCGACCGTCCCCGAAAACACCACACTCACTGTACTGGGTATGTGCCGTAACACCGGCGGCTACTACTGGTATAAGGTCCTGTATTACGGCCGCACTGTATACTGCCGGGCCGCCTACACCACTCCTGTGGATCATCTTGTGGGTGATGTGACCATTTCCGGCGTGCAGTCCCCCGCTTCCCTGACATACGGTTCTTCCTTCTCCATCAAGGGCGACATCAGCTCCACCTATAACACTTTGGGCAAGGTAACCGTCTCCCTGTATCAGGGCACCAGCATTGTGGGCATCCCCTATATGACCCAGTCCGCTACCGCAAGTGCTAAGTCCTACAAGCTGTTAAACAGCTCCATCGACAATAATATGACCTTCGGAAAGGTCGCCGCCGGTGTCTACACCTACGTGGTTACCGCCGAAGCCGTCAGCAATTTTTATGATAACGAATCCTACTTCTCCACCATGACCCAGACGGTTGTGCTGGAGACCCAGACCTGCATCGTCACCGACTATACCAACGCAAATACCGTGCTGGGTACCGGTGTCAATGTCGACTCAACCAACGGAAGCATTGATTGGGCCAAAGCGTCTCAGAACCTTGACTACGCCGTTATTGAAGTGGGTCAGGGTACAACTCTGGACGCCATGTTCACCGCCAATGCGGAAGGCTGCGAGGTCAACGGTCTGCCCTACGGCGTCATGCTGTACGCAAAGGCATCCAGCACCACTGCCGCCGTCAGCGAGGCAAACTTCGTGCTCAACACACTGAAGACCTATGGCTTCTCTCCCGAGATGCCCATTTGGTACTGCGTAGAGGATTCCACCATTTCCTCTTTGACCACCGCTACACGTCTGGCAGTGATCAAAGCCTTCTGCAGCACCATCGAGGCTGCCGGCTATCAACCCGGTATCTTCACCTACATCAATATGTACCGCAACCTTCTTACAGATGAATACTACTCCAGCCTGCCCAAGTGGCTGGCTCAGATCGATGGCTTTACCGATGCCGGCACCAGCTCCTATGACGGCGGTCTGTGGCAATGGCAGTATTCCTGGGAGGGCAGCATTGACGGAATCAGCGGCGGGGTGGATATAAACTACTGCTACTTCCCCTACTCCGGCAACTCCGGCGATACCACCTATGTGGCAAGCTGCACCTACTTCCCCTCTCATGCCAACGCTACTGTCTCTACTGCCACCACCATGCGCCAGTATCCCCGGGGCGACTACTCCTCTGTGACCTCTCTCTCCTCCGGCGCGTCCGTGGAGATTGTCGGACTGTACAGAAACCCGCTGGGACAGTATTGGTACCGTGTGATTTCCGGTACCTCCACCGGCTATGTTCTGTCCAGTGCCCTGACGGTCAGCGATTTCATCTATGACGATTTGGCTGTCATCGATCCCGCTATGGACAGCAATCTGTCCGTGGGCGAGTCCTATGCTCTTTCCGGCAAGGTGGTTTCTCAGTACAATAATATTTCCACCGTTACCGCCAAGGTATACGCCGGAGAGGAGCCCAGCAATCCCGCGCTGCTCACCACCCATATTTCTCCCAACGCCAAGGAGCTGTACCTGTCCTCTGCCGGCGATGACGGCACGCTGGCCTTTGAAACCCTTCCCGAGGACTACTACACCTACGAGCTGTCCGTTTCTGTAAACAACTACTACATCAACAATAACGCTTTGACCAGCAATGTTGAGTCCATGGTGCTTTGGGTCGCCCCCTTCACCGTAGGCGACAGCAGCATCTCTCTGCCCAGCACCGGTGTCTGCTCTCACACCATGGTCAGCGACGCGGCTGTTGCCCCTACCTGCACCACCGCCGGCAAGACCGCCGGTTCTCATTGCAGCCTCTGCGACTATGTGGAGACCGCCCAGACCGCCATCGCAGCCTTGGGGCACAACTGGTCTGACGGTGCCTGCACCCGCTGCGGCGTGGTTTGCGGCCACAACTATTCCAATGGCTACTGCACCGTCTGCGGCAGTGCCGAGCCGATTTCCGACTATTATCTGTTCGGCTATATCAACGGTGCTGACTATGCTTGCGGAGATTATGCCGATCAAACCGGCAGCTACCTGTTTGTAGACGGAAAGCTGACTGTCACCTTTACGGAAAACAGCTATGTAGGCGTTAAGAGCGGTGACAATTCCATTTGGCTCATGACCAACGGCTGGCTGGGTGAAAATGTCACCTCCGCTACGCTGTATGACGCCTCCGATTTGGAGGATGCCAATAAGCTCTTCGTTCCCGGCAGACGTCAGGTCACCTTTACACTTGTGATCAATTCCAACGGCACTGCTACCCTGAGCTATGTTCTGGGTGCTTGCAGCCATGATTGGTCCAACGGCGCGTGCACCATCTGCGGCGCAGTCTGCTCTCACTCTTATTCAAACGGTAAGTGTACGCTCTGCGGCATGGGCTGCAGTCACAGCTTCTCCAACAGCGTCTGCACCAAGTGCGGCTACACCTGTACCCACAGCTATTCCAACGGTGTGTGTACCGTCTGCGGCACGGTCTGTAGCCACCGCTACGCCAAGGGCACTTGCATCGTTTGCGGCAAGGTCTGTACCCACAGCTATTCCAACGGCGTGTGTACCGTCTGCGGCACATCCTGCAGCCACGCATGGAGCTCCGGCGTGTGCACCAAGTGCGGCATCGAATGTACCCATACCTATTCCAGCGGCTACTGCACCGTCTGCGGCATGGCAGCCCCCGTGGTGGATTACTACCTGTTCGGCTACATCAACGGCGCGAACTATGCCTGTGAAGAGGACGCGGAAAATACCGGCACCTATAAATTCAACAACGGCGTTCTGACCACCATCTTTACCCAGGCCAGCTATGTCGGTGTCAGATCCGGCGACGGCAGCCTTTGGTACATGACCAACGGCTGGCTGGGCGAGGATGTCACCTCCGCCACCCTGTATGATACCGAGGATTTGGGTGACAACGCTAATAAGCTCTATGTCCCCGGCAACCGGGCAGTTACCTTCACTCTGGTCGTCAACAGCAACAACACCGTCACCTTGAGCTACACCGTTGCCCCCTGCGCTCACCTGTACAGCAACGGCGCGTGTACCATCTGCGGTGAGCAATGCTCCCATAAATGGGCAAACGGTGTCTGCAGCACCTGCGGCATGGCCTGTAGCCACAGCTATTCCAACGGAATCTGCACCGTCTGCGGCTCCGCCTCTCCCGTTGTGGATTACTACCTGTTTGGATATATCAATGGCGCGAACTACGCCTGCGAGGAAGACTACGCCCGAATTGGTGAATATCTGTTTGTGGACGGGAAACTCTCCGTCACCTTCACGGAGGACAGCTATGTGGCCGTCAAGACCGGCGACAACAGCAACTGGTATATGACCTACGGCTGGCTGGGTAACACAGTTACCTCTGTCAAGCTGTACAACACCAGCCTCACCGTCGAGAACTCCAATAAGCTCTACGTTCCCGGTGGGCGGCCCGTAACCTTCACTCTGGTGAACAACGGCGACGACACTCTGACCCTGAGCTATGTCTTTGATGCCTGTACCCATAGCTGGAGCAACGGTCTGTGTACCCTCTGCGGCGAAACCTGCGCCCACGAGTGGTCCAATCACGCCTGTACCGTCTGCGGATATACCGTAACCGTCCCCACTCTGACCCTGAAGAACTACTCTGTATCCTTCGAGGGCGAAGTGCGCTACAATATCTACTACACCGTCAGCAATATCGGCAATGTTGATACGCAGGACATGGGTCTTCTGACCTGGAGCACGCCCCAGACCGCCGGCACCTACGATACCGCTTCGGACATTATCGTTGGCTCCATTACCGACGGCTCCAGCTATGTTGTGTACTCCAGAGGTGTCCCCGCCAAGAATTTGGCTGACAATCTGTACTTCAAGATTTATGCCCAGCTTGAGGATGGCACCTATGTCTACAGCGACCTGAAGAGCATCAATGCCAAGAACTATGCCACGGGCCGAATCACCAACTCCACCGACAGCTACATGAAGGCTCTGAGCGTGGCCATGCTGAACTACGGCGCGGCAGCCCAAACCTATTTCGGCTATAAGTCCT
>CAZAOL010000119.1:1521-4591 GCA_964486785.1 uncultured Oscillospiraceae bacterium | reverse complement strand
CTGCTCCACGGCGCCCACGGCTCCGGCGCGGAGATCGGCCACCTGGTCCTCAACCGCAATGAGACCGAGAAGTGCGGCTGCGGCAAGCGGGGCTGTGTGGAGCAGTATTGCTCCGCCACCGGCATCGTCCGCATGGCGTACAAGCATCTGGCATCCACCGATGCCTTCTCCTCTCTGCGGATTTTAGAGTCCATTAGCTGCAAGGATATTTTCGATGCCGGCAAGGCAGGCGATCCGGTGGCTTTGGAGATCTTAGACCGCTATTACGCCCGGCTGGGCGAGTTCCTCGCGGATCTTTGCTGCGTGGTCAACCCCGAAGCGGTGGTGCTGGGCGGCGGTGTCAGCAAGGCGGGCAAGGTGCTCATTGACGGCACACGTCCCTATTTTGAAAAATACGTATTCCACGCTGCCGCCAATGTCCGCTTTGAGCTGGCATCCTTAGGCAACGATGCCGGTGCCTACGGCGCGTTCAAGCTGGCACTGGACGCTTTTGGCAAGTAATTCATAAATTGTTCTTATAACTGGTGAAATTAGGGGCAATTCCCTTTATTTGTTTGTTGAAAACTCCTTTGTTTACGGTACAATGAAGTACATAAAGCAAGACGAAAAGTCTTGTCATTCTGAGCGTAGCCGAAGAATGACAGCTTTCTAAAAATGACTGTAAACAAAGGAGCGATTTCTATGAAGCACAAGCCCCTGAGAGCCTTTGGCTGGCGGGACAAGGTGGGTTACCTGTTCGGTGACTTCGGCAACGACTTTACCTTCGTCCTGTCCACCAGTATCTTAATGAAATTTTACACCGATGTGATGGGTGTCAGCGCTGCCGCTGTGGGCACAGTTATGATGATCGCCCGATTGGTGGATGCGGTCACCGACGTGTCCATGGGCAGGATCTGCGACCGGGCAAAGCCTACCCCGGCGGGGAAATTCCGGCCGTGGCTGCTGCGGATGGCTGTGCCGGTGGCCTTTGCCTCCTTCGTCATGTACGCCCCCGGCTTTGCCGTGGACACGGCAAGCAACTGGCCGGAATGGGCAAAGGTGGGATATTTGGCGTTTTCCTATATCCTGTGGGGTTCATTCTGCTACACCGGGATCAACATCCCCTACGGCTCTATGGCATCCGCCATCTCCCCCAACGCCGGCGACCGGCAGAGCCTGTCCACATACCGCACTATGGGCGGTATGCTGGCGGGTATGTTCATCGGCGTAGGACTGCCCCTGATCGCCTACCGTTCCGTGTCCACCCCCAACGGGACAGTCAGTGTCCTCAGCGGTCAGCGGGTGGCTGCCGCGGCGGCAGTATTCTCTGTGCTGGCGGTAATTTGCTACCTGCTGGCATATATCCTGATCTGTGAGCGTGTTCCCTACCAAAGCACCACCGAAAAGAAAAAAACCTCGGTGATGGGGATGCTTCTCAACGCGGTAACCGACCGCGCGCTGATCTCCGTGATCGTTTCCTCCGTACTGATGCTGATGGCGCAGCTTACCATGCAGAACATGGGCGCGTATATCTACCCGGATTACTACGGAAACGGTGCGGGGCAGTCTGCCGCGTCCATCGTGATGCTGGTAGGTATGCTGATCGCCTCCGCCGTGGCAAAGCCTTTGGTAAACCGGTTCGGAAAGGCGGAGGTTTCCGCGGTTTCCTGCCTGTCCGCCGCGGCGGTATGCCTGATTACATGGCTGTGGAAGCCGGAGAATATGTGGGTGTTCATCGGCCTGCAAGGACTGAACTGGCTGGGCTTGGGCGTATTTTCCATGGTGAGTTGGGCACTGATCACCGACGTGATCGACCATGCGGAGCTAAAGACCGGCGTTCGGGAGGACGGCTCGGTGTATGCCCTGTATTCCTTTGCCCGAAAGCTGGGGCAGGCAGTGGCGTCGGGACTTTCCGGCTGGCTGCTCACCGCCATCGGCTACAACGGCGCGGCGGCGCAGCTCCAGCAGCCTCAGACAGAGGCGGTGAAGGACGGGATCTTCCACATCACTACACTGGTGCCCGCCTTGGGCTTTTTGCTGCTGGCACTGGTGCTGTGGCTTTGGTATCCGCTGCACAAAAAGCAGGTGGATGCCAACATCGCCGCGTTAAAGAAAAAACACGGAAACTGAAAATCCCGCAATCAGAATGACAGCCTGTTATTTGGCTTTTTACACTATTTATAAACCGACCGGGGCAGAATTCCCGGTATTCATAAATCAAAGGAGGAAAACTATGCGTACCATTGTCAATATCAATCGCAAATGGGCCTTCTCCAAGCAGGCGACCGCCGTTCCGGAGGCTATGCCTGCCCTTTGGGATTGGGTGAATCTTCCCCATTCCTGGAATGCCATCGACGGTCAGGACGGTGGCAATGACTACCACCGGGGCACTTGCTACTACGTCAAGGAGCTTCAAAAAATGGATCTGCCCACGGCAGACCGCTACTATTTGGAGATCAACGGTGCCAACTCCTCCGCATGGGTGTATCTCAACGGGGAGAGGATCGCCAGTCACGACGGCGGCTACTCCACTTGGCGTGTGGAGATCACCGGCAAGCTGAAGGATGAAAACCTGCTGGTCATCGCCGTGGACAACGCCCCTAACGACCGGGTATATCCTCAGGTGGCAGACTTTACCTTCTACGGCGGACTTTACCGGGATGTGAACATCCTGTGCGTGTCCCAATCCCACTTTGATTTGGATTACTACGGCGGCCCGGGCATTCAGGTGACTCCCGTGGTCAACGGTAAGAATGCTGACGTAGAGCTGGAGCTGTTCGTCACCGATAAGAAGGACGGTCAGTACATCCAATACACCGTCTACGATGCCGAGGGCAAGGAGATCATCAACGCCGTCAGCGATGAGCTGAAGGTGAATTTCACCATCGAAAACGCCCACCTGTGGCAGGGACGGAAGGATCCCTACCTGTACACCGTAGCGGCGCATTTGGTGGAGGGCGACCAAATTCTGGACACCGTGTCCACCCGCTTTGGCTGCCGCAGCTATGTGATCGATCCGGACAAGGGCTTTATCCTCAACGGCGAAGCCTACCCCCTGCGGGGCGTCAGCCGCCATCAGGACCGCTGGGGC
>CAZAOL010000119.1:0-1511 GCA_964486785.1 uncultured Oscillospiraceae bacterium | reverse complement strand
ATCGGCAACGCGCTGCTGCCGGAGCATCATATCGAGGATATGGATCTGATCTGCGAGGTGGGTGCCACCACCATCCGCCTTGCCCACTATCAGCACGATCAGTTCTTCTATGACCTGTGCGATGAGCGGGGCATGGTGATTTGGGCGGAGATCCCCTACATCTCCCAGCATATGCCCACCGGTCGGGAAAACACGGTCAGCCAAATGAAGGAGCTGATCGTTCAGAACTACAACCACCCCTCCATCGTGGTCTGGGGTCTGAGCAACGAGATCTCCATGAAGGGCGACACCGACCCGGATCTGATCGAAAACCACAACATCCTTAATGACCTGTGTCACAAAATGGACAAGACCCGTCCCACCACCATGGCGGTGGTATCCCCCTGTCCCATGGACAGCCCCTATGTGGCCATTCCTGACACAGTCAGCTACAACCACTATTTCGGCTGGTACGGCGGCGACACCAGTCAGAACGGCCCGTGGTTCGACAAGTTCCACGCCATGCACCCCACGAAGCCCATCGGCTGCTCCGAGTACGGCTGTGAGGCGTTGGACTGGCACACCTCTGATCCCCAGCAGGGTGACTACACAGAGGAATATCAGGCATATTACCATGAGGAGCTGATCCGCCAGCTCTTTACCCGTCCGTTTATGTGGGCGACCCATGTGTGGAATATGTTCGACTTCGGCGCGGATGCCCGGAACGAGGGCGGCGAAAACGGACAGAACCACAAGGGCTTGGTGACCTTCGACCGGAAGTATAAGAAGGATTCCTTCTACGCCTACAAGGCATGGCTGTCCGACGAGCCCTTTGTCCATCTGTGCGGCAAGCGGTATATCGACCGGGTGGAGGATGTGACCAAGGTCACTGTCTACTCCAACCAGCCCACCGTGGAGCTGTTTGCTAACGGTGTATCTCTGGGCGTAAAAGAAGCGGCAGATCACTTCTTCTATTTCGATGTTCCCAATGCGGGCACTACCCGCTTGGTGGCGGTGTCCGGCGAGCTGAAGGACGAGAGCCTGATCTGCAAGGTGGACAAGTTTAACGACGCCTACCGCCTGAAGGAAAAGGGCGCGATCCTCAACTGGTTCGACATCACCGAGGTGGAGGGTCACCTGAGTCTGAACTCCAAGTTCTCCGACATCATGGCAACCATAAAGGGCAAGCTTCTGGTGATGGGCCTGTTCGCCAAGCTGATGCCCCAGCTTGGTGGCGGCGATATGGGCGGCAACATGAGCGGCATGATGGAGATGCTGGGCAGCTTCACCTTTATCCGCTTGGCAGGCATGCTGGGCAGCATGAATATCAAGTTCACCAAGGAGGAGCTGCTGGACATCAACGCTAAGCTGAACAAGATCAAAGCCCCTAAGTAAATACACAAAGCCAGCCCCTTTTTTGGGCTGGCTTTGAGCTTGTCAAATAACTTCTAGCGCGGCAGCGCCCTTGGCTTCCCCTGGGGGGAAGCTGTCAGAAATGACCGGAACGGGCATTTCTGACTGAAGGGGAATGC
>CAZAOL010000118.1:0-4658 GCA_964486785.1 uncultured Oscillospiraceae bacterium | reverse complement strand
ACCTCGTAGCTTTCGAAGCCGCCCATCTTCATGGTCTTTTCCATCAGGGCCTCTGCCATGATGTAGATCTCGCCATTGTCCGCCTTCACCAGCACATAGCTGTCCCGGGGATGCAGGCAGATCGCCATGTTGCCCGGCAGCGTCCAAATGGTGGTGGTCCAAATCACGAAGTAGGTCTTGCTCAGGTCGATGCCGCTGAGCTTGCCCAAGTCGTCGTGCATGGGGAATTTTACATAGACGGAGGTACAGGGATCGTCCTGATACTCAATATCCGCTTCGGCAACTGCCGTGGCGCAGAAGGGACACCAGGTCACGGGCTTCAAGCCCTTATAGATATAGCCCTTGTCAAACATTCTGCCAAAGACCTTGACCTCCTGAGCTTCAAAATGGCGATCCATGGTGCGGTAGGGGTGCTCCCAATCGCCCACAACGCCCAAACGCTGGAAGCCGGCCATCTGCTTTTGGATGAAATCCTCAGCAAAGTCCTCACAGGCCTTGCGGAATTGGGCCACAGTCATGTCCTTGTTGAGCTTGCTCTTAGACTTCTCGATGGCACGCTCAATGGGCAGGCCGTGGTTGTCCCAGCCGGGGACATAGGGGGTGTAGTGACCCATCATGGCATAGGAGCGGATGATAAAGTCCTTCAAGGTCTTATTCAGGGCATGACCCATGTGGATATAGCCATTGGAGAAGGGAGGGCCGTCGTGGAGAATGAAGGGGGGAAGGTCCTTGTTTTTCTCCAGCAGGGCATTGTACAGATCCTGCTCCTGCCAGCGTGCCAGCATACCCGGCTCCCGGGCGGGCAGACCGGCCTTCATGGGGAAGTCGGTCTTGGGGGTGATGATCGTGTTTTTATAGTCCATTGGAATATACCTCCGTGGTGAATTACAAATGATATAGTACAGTTAAAAGATGTCCTTCTGAGCGCAGCCGTGCTTGGCACGGCGAAGTCGAAGAATCTACCCATTTACGAAATGCTAAGCAGAAATGAAGTGCGAAGATCCTTCGACTCCGCCGCGCTCCGCTCAGGATGACAATGGTTTCGCGCAATGGCACATGAAAAACGCGCCTTTGTCCCTTACATTCAAGAGACAAAGGCGCGTTTACCTCTGCGGTACCACTCTCGTTCCGGCTGAGCCGGCACTCTATGCGCGGTAACGGGCGCGACCGGCGCAGCCTACTGACCTATGGCGTTCGGTGCGCTGCTCCGAGGGGATATGCCGCGTGCTCCGTTTACTGCCTCGCACCGTCCGGCAGCTCTCTGAAAACGGGGGACACGCGCACCTGTCCTCATCCCAGCGTGGATATTTATTTCTTGGTGGGGTGATAGTTAGGGCCGAATTGAAGATTGGTGAATTTGCTGGTGGTCTCGGAAGTGGGATGCTTCGGCTCTGCCTTGGGGGCGGAGTCATCCGTAGTGCCCACCAGATTCTCCAAATTGTGAGAAATCTCGGTGGCCATGTCCTCTGCATCGGCAGGGGCTTCGGCAGGCGCAGAGCTTTCCCGGATCTGTGCCAGCGTATCCAAGCACTGACGGAGCTGCTCCTCCAGCCGGAGAATCTCCTCGGCGGCGGCCTGACGGGCCTTTTCCACCCGGGCGTTCTCCGCGGCAATCAGCGCGTCATTGTTCTTGACGTTTTCCGCCGCCTGAACATTGGCTTCATCCAGCATCTGTGTACACTTGGTTTCCGTATCCTTAACCATGGTGTCGCAGGTCTGCTGGGCGTTGGCAATGGCATCCTTCATGCTGGCCTCGTTGGCACGGTATTCCTCCAGCTTGTTTACCAGCACACGCATCTTGCTCTTGAGCAAAGCGTTCTCTTTGTAAAGTGTGACATAATCATCAAACAACGGCTCCAGAAATTCATCCACAGCCTGCATATCGTAACCGCCGAAGGTTTGGCGGCCGAAAGAGATCTGTTCTATCTGCTGCGGTGTAAACATGGTTGATTTCCTTTCTGTATCTGTCAGATGTAGCTCTCCGTGTCCGCCTGAACGTTTTCAAAATCGCCTACTACATTCATGCTGTGGGGGCAGAACAGGTAGGTGGAGGCGGCAATCTTGTTCATCTTGCCGTCCAGCGCGTAGGCGCAGCCGGACAGGAAGTCCACTACACGGCGAGCCAGTGTCTTGTCCACATTTTCCATGTTTACAATGATGGCCTTCTTATCCCGCAGATCGTCTGCGGCCTTGGTGCAGTCATTAAAGCTGGTGGGGCGGAACAGAACCACCTCCTGCTTGTTGCCGTTAACGTTCAGAACCTGACCCTGAAAGCCGGACTTGGCAGCAGGAGCGGGCTCGGAACTTTCAAAACTGAAAGCACCGCTACCGGATTCAGCAGAGCGGCCGCGGCGGGGAGCTTCCTCCTCGTATCCGTCCAGCTCGTCGTCGTCGTAGTCATCGTACTCATCGTCAGCGTAGGGCTGCGCGAGCTTCTTAACACTATCCCAAATGCCCATTTATATTTCCTCCTAAGTATAATACATCATTTTTGATGGGGGTCGCCGTAATTTCTGGCACCGAAGATGGCGGTGCCTACCCGAATCATGGTACTGCCGCACCGGATCGCGTCCGCATAATCGCCGGACATACCCATGGACAGAATATCAACAGATACATTATCGTATTTTTTTGCCGTTATGTCAACAGAAAGGTTGCGAATTTCCAGAAAAAATTTGTCGTTATCCCCCGGAATTTGGCAAATCGGGGGGATTGCCATCAATCCCCGGACCCGGATGTTGGGGAAAATTTCCATTTTTTCAATCAGCGGGAGGATATCGCAAGGGGCAAAGCCGCTTTTGCTTTCCTCCGCGCCTACATTGATTTCCAGCAAAATATCCTGCACGATACCCTGCCGGGCGGCTTCGGCTTGAATACATTCCAAAAGCTTCAGCCGGTCTACGCTTTGAATCAACGAAACCTTTCCCACCACCTGACGCACCTTGTTGGTCTGCAAATGACCGATGAAGTGGACGGGCGCACCGGCGTAGGCATTTTCCGACAGCTTTTGGGTCAGCTCCTGCACCCGGTTTTCACCGCAGCAATCCACGCCTGCGACGATGGCCTGCCGGACGGCGTGGGCATCATTCATCTTGGTGGCGGCGCACAGGGAAATCTCCTTGGGGTCGCGGCCGCAGGCAAGGGCGGCTTTCGCAATATCCGCCCGGATGGCGGCAACGTTTTCAGCAATGGACATGGATGATCACTCTTTCTTTTTGTGTTAGGGGGGAAATGCAAAATGGGGGACTGTGCTCGGAATCATCACGTGTTGGCACACCACGATAAACGAAAGTAGGGACCGGCGTCCTCGACGGTCCGTCAGCGAAGCTGCTCAGGTCAAGGATCGTCGAGGATTCCGGTCTACAAGGGTTCTTTCATAGCAATGACATGGTTTTGGCGCGGTGTAAGGAAGTGTCATTCTGAGCGGAGGGCGCAGCCCGGAGTCGAAGAATCTACGCATTTACCTGCTGCTAAGCACAAACCGAGTGCGAAGATCCTTCACGATGCTCAGGATGACAGCGGTTTTGGGAGACCCTTCCGAGCAGGCATACGCCTGCCCACCTCCCCTGAAAGGGGAGACATACAAAAAAGCGGCGGAGGGCTGCTCCGTCGCTTTTTTGTGTCACTTATGCGGTGGGGGTCGCGGCCTTTAGCTGCTTCATGGGTGCCAAGGTGGAGATGGCGTGCTTGTAGATCATTTGCTGCTTGCCATCGGTCACCAGCACCACCACAAAGCTGTCGAAGCCCGTGACGATACCCCGGAGCTGGAAGCCATTCATCAAAAACAGCGTCACCGGAACTCTGTCACGGCGCACCTCATTGAGAATGGCATCCTGTAAATTGATTGCATCTGACATATGTATACCCTCTTTCTTTCGGATTGGTTGGGACACATATATCATAGCATGATTCAGTTGTCGGTTTCTTGCACAAGCCGTCGTACCTGAGAAAGAATTTCCGCGCTGTTTGGCTGCAGCCAGTGCATTTGGGGATTGCGGCGGAACCATGTAAGCTGCCGCTTGGCGTAGTGCCGGGAGGACTGCTTCACCAGCACGGCGGCTTCGCCGATGTCCGTGCCGCTTTCCAAAGCGGAAACGAATTCCTTGTAGCCGATGGCCTGCATGGCGGTGCATTTGGGGGGGATGCCCTCGGAAAGCAAGGCTTGGATCTCGGCAATGAGTCCCATTTCCAGCATAATGTCCACCCGCAGGTCGATGCGGCGGTAAAGCTCAGATCGATCCGCATACTCCAGCCCCAGCCAAAGGGGGTTGTATTTGGGCGGAATGGCTTGGGTCTTCCGGTTGTGGGCGGTGATGGTCTCCCCGGTTTCCAGGTATACCTCCAGCGCACGGATGATTCGCTTGCGGTCGGACAGGTGCAGCCGGCTGGCGGCTTCGGGATCGATTTCCCGCAGCCAGTCCATCAGACGCTCGATGCCCTCTCGCTCCGCCTTTTCCTCCAGCTCCTGCCGCCGTCCGGTGGCAGGGTAGGGGGCGAATTCGTTGCCCCGGATCAGGGCGTCCATGTAAAGTCCCGTGCCGCCGGCGATGATGGCGGTCTTTCCCCGGGAGAGAATGTCCTGCAAAATGGGGTCGGCAAGCTGGCAGTAGCGGCTGACGGAGAAATCCTCCCACGGCTCGGCCACATCCAGCATATGA
>CAZAOL010000117.1:0-4677 GCA_964486785.1 uncultured Oscillospiraceae bacterium | reverse complement strand
CCCGGTGTGGGTAAGACCCATCTGCTGTATGCCATTGCCAACGGCATCCGAAAAAAAGAGCCCAACACCAAAGTGGTATACATCAAGGGCGACCAGTTCACCAACGAGCTGGTGGACGCGATCAAAAACTCCACCAACATCCAATTCCGCAACAAATACCGGGAAGCCGACCTGTTCCTGATCGATGACATCCAGTTTATCGCCGGTAAGGACTTTACTCAGGAGGAATTCTTCCATACCTTCAACACCCTCTACGAGGCCCATAAGCAAATCGTTATGACCTCCGACCGTAAGCCCAACGAAATGGCGACACTGGAGGATCGGCTGCGCACCCGCTTTGAATGGGGTCTGATCATGGACATCCAGCCCCCGGATTATGAGACCCGTATGGCGATTCTGCAAAACAAGGCCACCGGTCTGGGACTGGAGCTGCCTGAAGATGTGTGCAGCTATATCGCCTCCAATGTGACCAACAATGTCCGGCAAATCGAAGGCACTGTGAAAAAAATCCTTGCCTACCGGGATTTGAACGATATGCCGTTGGATCTGGCAAATATCTCCCGTGCCATTGACGATATGTTTATGTCCGATGGAGAAGCCCTGCCCACACCGGGTCTGATTATTTCTCAGGTGTGCAAATTCTACTCCGTGGACGAAAGCACCCTCCGGGGAAGTCAGAAATCCAAGGGCATTGCCGAAGCAAGGCAGATGGCCATGTACCTGATCCGGAAGCTGACCAACCTATCCCTGCCGGACATCGGCAAGGAGTTCAACAAAGACCACTCCACCGTACTGTATAACATCCGCAAGGTGGAAATGCTGGTGAAAAAGGGCGATACCATCACCCAAAACAACGTCCGGGACATCAGCGCGAATATCAATTCCAGCCTGTAAAGTTATCAACAGGGGCTGTGGAATGTGGAATTTTTCCCTGTGGAAAACTTTTTGGATCTTCTCCGGAAAATGCCCCTGTGGAGATCCGGTGGAAAATCCCAACAGGGGCTGTGGATAAAAAAAGCCCACGGTTCTAAGAAAAAACCGGGTTTTCCACATAAGTTTTCCCTACTACTACGATTACTACCTATTTTTATTTATTTATATATATTTTATTATATATAATCAGAAAGGAAGCATCCGTATGCGTTTTACCTGTGAAAAAAACACCTTGGTCACCGGCTTGAATATTGCCAGCCGCACCGTGGCTCAGAAAAGCACCCTCAGCGTCATTGAGGGGATCCTGTGTGTGGCCGGGGACGGATTGGAGCTGACCGGCTACAATATGGAAACAGCCATTACCTACCAAATCGAAGCGGAGGTTTCCGATCCCGGCAAGTGCGTCCTGCCTGCCCGTCTGTTTGGAGATATTATCCGCCGTCTGCCGGAGGGCCCGGTAACTGTGGTGGTGGGTGAGGATTATAAGGTTTCCATCCGCGCGGGCTTCGCTTCCTTTACCATCTCCGCCGAAAGCGCGGAGGACTATCCGGAGCTGCCGGATGTCAGCTCCTCCCGCAGCGTTTCCATCCCGCAGAAGGAGCTGAAGGCTCTGATTTCCGGCACAATCTTCGCCGTCAGCGAGGATCGGGGCCGTCCGGTGCATACCGGCGTGAAGTTCGAGGTGGAGGAAAACGCCATTTCCGCCATCGCTGTGGACGGCTTCCGGCTGGCCCGGCGCAGCTTCCATCCCGAAAACCCCACCGGCCGCGCCATGTCCTTTGTTGTGCCTGCCGCGGGGCTGAAGGAAGTGGAAAAAATCCTTTCCGACTGCGACGGTGCCGCCTTTACCCTTGGACAGAAGCACATCCTGTTCCAAATCGGCAACGCCACTTTGGTGTGCCGCCTGCTGGAGGGTGAGTTCCTGGACTGGAGAAGGGTCGTGCCTACGGATTGCCCCGTAAAGCTGGGTGCTCATGTGTACGATCTGGCATCCTCTATTGAGCGTGTGGGACTGATTGTTTCCGAAAAGTATAAAAGCCCGGTGCGCTGTGTGTTCTCCAATCAGGAGCTGCTGCTGAAAACCAATACCACCATCGGTGCTGCCGAGGACCGCTGCACCATCGCCGGGGACGGCAAGGAGCTGGAAATCGGCTTTGACGTGCGGTATCTTTCCGATGCCCTTCGGGCGATTCCCACCGAGGAGGTCATTATGGAGCTGACCAACAGTCTCAGCCCCATCGTATTTACTCCGGCGGATAAGGAATTTGACTATTCCTACATGGTGCTGCCTGTCCGTATCAAGAAGGGCTGATCTATGAAGGTAGTTGTAAGAAAAAAAGACGATGCCATCCCGGTGGTAATCGGCACAGAGTATATTAAACTGGAATCCGCTATGAAGCTGGCGAACATCGTCATTTCCGGCGGCAGCGCGAAAATGGAGATCCAGCAGGGCTATGTCACCGTCAACGGTCAGGTCTGCACCATGCGGGGCAAAAAGCTGTACCCCGGCGACCGCTTCGCCTTTGAGGGACAGAGCTATCTGATTTGTATCCATGCGCCTTGAAAAGCTGTCCCTGAGGGACTTTCGGAATTATGTCGACCTAGAATTGGAATTTTCTCCAGGGGTGAATCTGATCGTGGGTGACAATGCTCAGGGAAAGACCAATCTTCTGGAAGCCATCGCCTATTTGGGGTCCGGAAAGAGCTTTCGCACCCAGCGGACTGCGGAGCTGGTGCGCTTCGGCAGCGAGTTCGCGGAGCTGGAGGGCGGGGTGTTTGCCGAGGAACGGGAGCAGAGCCTGCGGTGGATCCTGTTTTCCGGGCAGCGTCCACGGATGCTGTACCGCAACGGCGTGAAGAAAAAATCCGCCGGAGAGATTGCCGGAATGTTGCCGGCGGTGCTGTTCTGTCCGGAGGACTTAATGATGCTGAAAGCCGGTGCCGCCCAACGGCGGCGGTTTGGGGATATTGCGTTATGTCAACTAAGGCCCAATTACGATGCCGCCTTGGGAGAATATCAGCGGATACTGGATAATAAAAGCCGGATTTTGAAGGATAAAGAGGAAAATCCAGCCCTTTTGGAGCTGCTGCCGGAGTTTGACGCGAGGGTTTGTCAAATCGGCGCGATGCTGATTTCCTACCGTGCCCGGTTCTATGATGCTCTGGGCAAGGCGGCAAAAGCCTACCATCAGCAGTTTTCCGGCGGCATGGAGGAATTTTCCTTGAGCTATAAGACCGTATCCACGGTCACAGACCCCTTTGCTCCCTTGGAGGTGCTGAGAGATCAGCTTCAGGAGCATCTTGACAGCCACCGTGCCGCGGAGCTTAGCTCCATGCAGTGCCTGACCGGGCCCCATAAGGACGATTTCGATGTGAGCCTGAATGGGATCTCTCTGAAGGCCTACGGTTCTCAGGGGCAGACCCGCACCGCCGCGATCAGTCTGAAGCTGGCACAGCGGGAGCTGATGGCAAGCCAGTGGGGAGAGCAGCCGGTGCTGCTGCTGGACGATGTACTGTCCGAGCTGGACGCCAAACGGCAGGATTTTGTGCTGAATCAAATCGATAAGGGACAGGTGTTCATCACCTGCTGTGAACCCGGCCGCTTCACCAAGCTGGGAAAGACCATAGAGATAGAACACGGACAGGTAAAATAATGTCATTGCGAGGGCGCAACGCGCCCGTGGCAATCTCATTTCAATCCAGCTTTAAGGGTTTATTATGAACTATTACGTTTATATTTTGACCAACAAAAATAAAAATGTTCTTTATGTGGGAGTAACAAGCAATTTGATTCGCCGGGTTTATGAGCATAAAAATCATTTTATCCCCAATAGCTTTACTGCAAAGTATAATGTGACGCGGTTGGTTTATTTTGAAGAAACAACGGATGTAAAAGCTGCTCTTGAGCGGGAAAAACAGATAAAAAGCTGGAGCAGAATAAAAAAGTTCTTTCTTATACGGGAGAAAAATCCTTCTATGGAGGATTTGTATCCAATTATTATTCAATAAATGAGATTGCCACGGGCGCGTTGCGCCCTCGCAATGACAGTTTTGAGGAGGACAAGTATGTCTGACGAAAAGGTAACACAGGAATACGGTGCGGAACAGATCCAGGTCTTGGAAGGCTTGGAGGCAGTGCGGAAGCGTCCCGGTATGTATATCGGCTCCACCTCCTCCTCAGGCTTGCACCATTTGGTATACGAGATCGTGGACAATGCCATTGACGAGGCGTTGGCGGGCTACTGCAAGCACATCACCGTCACCATCAATCCCGGCGATTCCATCACCGTCACCGATGACGGACGTGGCATCCCTGTGGACATCCAGCCCCAGACCGGACGTCCGGCTCTGGAGGTGGTGTACACCGTGCTTCACGCCGGCGGCAAGTTCGGCGGCGGCGGCTACAAGGTGTCCGGCGGTCTGCACGGCGTGGGCGCGTCTGTGGTCAACGCCCTGTCCCAGTGGCTGAAGGTTCGGGTGCATAAAAACGGCAATATCTATCAGATGCAGTTTGCCCGGGGTCAGATCACTCAGGAAATGACTATTGTGGGCAGCACCGACCGTACCGGTACGGAGGTCACCTTCCAGCCTGACCCGGAGATGTTCGATTCTCTGGAATATGATTATGAAATTCTCCACACCCGTATGCGGGAAAAGGCGTTCCTTACCGCGGGCTTAAGCATCTCCATCACCGATAACCGTGGGGAAGAGCCGGTAAGCGATACCATGTGCTACGAGGGCGGT
>CAZAOL010000116.1:0-4704 GCA_964486785.1 uncultured Oscillospiraceae bacterium | reverse complement strand
GCACGCGGTCGGCGATCAGATTCACGATTTTCGCCAGCTCGGCATTGATGTACCACTTGTCGTCCTGTACATAAATACCTTGAATCGTTCCGTTCTTGGTCAACTTGTTGAAAATATCCTGCTGGGTCTGACTGGCTACCGCTTCTTGGGCGAGTTGCGCCGCGCTCTGGCTATTTGCAGCCGTGGTGCTGCTCCGATTCTGTGAACCAGTACACTCAAGCGTATCCCGCTGGCCGCTTTGGGTCTTGGTCATGACCAGCGCAGTAAATTGATTGCCGCGCTTGTCGATGATCTGCACCGTATTCCCGGCGCGAATATCCAGCCCCGCAGGCAAGGACACCTTGCAAGGCTTGTACGCCGGTAGGGCTGCCAGTCTGCCTTTGACGGCTTCAAGATACGGCAACAAATCCTCCGAAACCTTCGCCAGCAAAATGGCGTTGCCGGTGATTATGTAAGGATTCTTCGCAGCTCCATCAGGCCACAACGCCCCATCGGAGCTGTCGGCCAGCCGCAGCTTCACGGCATCGATAGCCGCCACATTGAAATCCTCATAGGTCAGCGCGCCGGCGAAATAATAGCGGTCGCCGGAGGCGGTTACGGTCACCGCTGAATCGGAATACCACGCTAGCTCAATTTTCCCTTCCGGCGTCGCACGGCAGAAGCACCCGGCGATTTCCCCAATCCACCGCATGATCTGCCGCCCGGTCACGCCGCTCTTATAGAACTGCTGCACAGGAAAATCCGCATTGAGCATAGCTCCGGTCTGCAGGCTCAGCCCACATTGAGCGCATACCATAGTGGCAAAAGCACTCAGTGTATACGGCCAGCCTGTAAGCCCCTTCAGCCACACCGACAAGTCCTTGTCCAGTAGGCACACCCGGTCGAATGCGGTGATTTTGTAGACATTGTCGCTCTTTCTCGTGGGTGATTCCAAGCAGAATACACCCGCTTGCACCACGGTGCCGGTCTCGTCTGCTTTATACAGCTCAATTTCCTCCCCGGCGGGCATATCCATCGCGCCGCTCGCGGAGATGATATGGGCTTCCAAACAGGCACTACAGACAGAGCCAATGTTTAACTCCGAGCCGCTGTTTACGCACTCCGTAATCGTGCAGCTCTGTATCGCAACGCTGCTGTCCGCTCCGGAAGAGATCGATGTTCCGTCAGGAAGCCTAATAACATTCTTCAGCATAGTCCCTCCTTAGCACTCGATGATGTTGAATTTTAAATCGCGGTATATCCCACTGATGGGGTCCTGCATCAACACACTATATTTCGCACGATAAGCTCGTGTTGTCAGCAGAGTGCCGTCCTTCGCAACGCCGTAAGTGAATTGGAATTCCGGCTTGCCGCTGAATAGCTCATTGATATACCGAAAGTCCTCTTCGTCCAATGTCTTGTACGAAAATTCCCAAGTTCGCACACCCTCTCTGGCCACAATACGGTGCATAACGCCGGATTCATCTCGCCCTGAATCGTCTGCGTCAAGGTCTGAGCAACTGATTTTCATCCCGATATCCGGCAACGGCAACGGCTTACCATCCACACGAAAGTAACTACGGTAGCATCTAATCATACATACGCTCCTTCCATGATGGCTTTCTTTTGCATGTAACGCTCCATCGCCTCTCCGTAAACTTCATCGCCCCGATTGATGCCGAGAATCGCTTGAAGGATATCGCGCAAAATCTCCATAATCTGTCCGAAACCTTGCAGATTGCTCTCGACTAGCTCTCGCATTACGCCGGCCACCGTTTCTGCGATGAGGGACTGGGGCGCAACAATCTCAGGATTGCTACCTGCGCCTGCATACTCACCCATCATAGCGAGCGTGGGCTGTGTAATAACGCCGCCGTCGGCAAGCATGGGAATCTGGGGAGCAGTGATAGTCTTCAGATTGAAACCGAAGGTCTTACCACCCAATACAGGTACCCAGTCAGGTACATCCCATTTCAGTTTGTTCATTGCTTCGATGACGGCATTGATACCGGAACACACACCGGAAATCAGGCCGTTGATGAAACAGACAACGGCATTGATGGAATTTTTGATATTGTCAACAAAGCCGTTAAAAATGCCAACAATACCATTCCATGCGCGATCCCAATCACCTGTAAAAATACCAACGACGAAATCTATCAAACCGCTAAACAAGTCAATGAGCCAACCAACGGTATTGCTGATAGTATCACCGATGTACCCGAATACTGCGCCGACAAGGCTCTTCAGGTACATCATTTTGGGTTCGATTATTTTCCAAACGACGGAGATAATCTCACCGATTCCGGAGATGATATTTGTTATCTTTTCTCCCTTCTCAGCAAATACTTGCCCAACCTTTTCAAAGATTCCCTTCAGTCCGTCTAAGGCGACCATGGCGACATCTTCGATAAAGGTAATGACAGGCTCAAGTCCAGTCATAAGTCCGTCCAGACCTTCCATAACA
The DNA here is from genome assembly GCA_964486785.1 of uncultured Oscillospiraceae bacterium. Taxonomy (GTDB): domain Bacteria; phylum Bacillota; class Clostridia; order Oscillospirales; family Oscillospiraceae; genus Faecousia. Next base: position 2,258 of record CAZAOL010000116.1, on the reverse strand, counting down.
GGCTTGAGGATGGAAGACAAGGCATCAAATGCGGCAGTAAACGCATCAACCGATGCAGGTACCGCATCTTCGATGGTCCACTTGAGGATAGGCTTCAGTACAGTGTTGTAAACTTCGGCTAGGGCACCGCCTACCAGCTCTGCGAAATCCCATACAGACTGCCAAAGACCCTGTAAAGATTCGGTGGCAGCAGAAAAGTCAATACCTTGCAGCGGTGCAAATCCGGACGAAAACCCGGACACCAGCTCCAGAATACCGTTGAAGCCTTCCGTCAGGGACTGCTTGTACTGCTCCCAGTTGATACTGGTGAAGATACTGGTAATACCTTCACCAATACCACTTCCCAGAGAAGTCCAATCCATGTTGGCAAAGAAGGTGCCAACGGAGGTAATGAGCGTATTGAGGGATTCGCCAATCGTAGATCCCACGGCCCCCCAGTCCAGATTCTGCACAAAGCCGTTGATACCCTCCACCAATCCGGACACCCACGAAGAAGCTTTCTTCTGGATATTGGGCCAGTTGATGGAATTCAAGCAACTATTCAGTTTCTTGGACAGAAGTGCGCCCACGTCGCTCCAGTTGCCTGCTTTGACGGATTCCATAACGGAATCAAGGAAAGAGCTTTGCCCTTGGAAATCAAAGTTTGGCTCTACATCGGCAGTACTCCCTCCACTGTCGGAGCTGTCAAGTTTCTGAATCTCATCGAAGCCGGCAAGGCTAGCCACAGCCTTCTTGGCAGTGCTGGCGGCATCTTGAATCTTCTTTGCGGCGCTGGACATGGAAGCAACTGTTTTTCCGGTAAAGAAGGAGATTAGCCGGGTTAAGTACGAAAGGACCGTAGCAGCACCGTTGGCCAGAGCCGTAAGTGCCGGTGTAAGCATTTCCACGATGGGCTGTGCTGCCGTCATGGCAGCGCCCTTCAGATTGGCAAGTGCAGTCTGCATGGAATCGGAACTGGTCGCAGCCGTTTGGAGATAGCTCGAAACGGAACGCAGACCAGAGCTGATTATGTTAAACACAAAGGCTCTTGACGCCAGTCCCCTTAACCTGCGACCAAAGCTCCCCGCGGACTTACCGACAGAGGAAAACTTGTTCTTAATTCCGGATACGGCCTTCCCGAATCCACCAGCCATTTTCTTGGCACCGGAGAATGCTTTAGAAAAAGCATTTTTAATACGGGCAGCAGATTGTTCGTGAGCCTTTGCAGCGGCCTGTGCGGCCTTTTGCTGGGCGGCTTCATTCTTCTTTGCTTCCCGCTCTTGCGCGGCGGCAGCCTGCTGGGCAGCTTTCTGTGCGGCCGCTGCCGCCTTCTGCGCTGCCGCTTCCTGTTTTGCCTTTGCCGCCGCATCAGCCGCTTCGGCTTTCTGGGCGGCTGCCGCTTCTGCCGCGGCTCTCTTCTGTGCGGCGGCCTGCACCTCAATGGCAAGACGATCCTGAGCAGCTTCCAACTGAGTCATCAGCTTTTCCTGCTGTGCAAGCAGTTGCTGGGTAGCTTTGCTTGCGGGATTAAAGGCACCGCTATACCACTGGCCGTCCAGTTTACAGGTTACGGCATCAAAAGCCTTTTCCAGCTGTTCCACTTTAGCCTGCGCGATGGCAACAGACTTGCTGAAGGACTGCCCGATGGAATTTTCCACCTGCTGACCGCATGAAGAAGCGCTGGATGCGGCAGCCTGTACGGCCTTCTGGGCGGCGTCCGCGGCTTGGGTAGCAGCTCTGGTTGCACTGGATGCAGCAGCGGTAGCAGCCTTGGTGGCCTTTGCAACAGCTTTTTCTACTGCCGCACTGATAGCCTGTTCCATACCGGCAAAAGACTTCTGCGTTGTAGCTTGGGCCTTTTCTGCCATTGCCTGTACTTGCTTATCTACAGTATCCCTGACAACAAGATCAAGAAATACCGAACCTACACTGCCATCAGCCACTCTTACCACCTCCAAACGCACTTGCGAGCATTCTTTCCAGCTGTTTCATCTGCTGTTCCGTATCCTCTGTGGATTGCTGCGACATTCTCTTCGCCTTAAAGGCGTTCCAGTCTGCCCGAATCTGTCGCTGCCAGGTCGAGAACTGGGAGATAATCTTCCGATCTGTTTCTGTCCTCACTGCCACCACGCGCCCCAACGGTGTATCGTCCATCAGGCCGCTGACCAGCTTAGACCATTCCGAGTATGACAGATTTCCCTGCTGACTCGGAAGGATTCCGTACTGGGTGGCAATGCTCTGCTCGATCAGGACTTTGTCATAATCCTGATCGTAGGCAG
>CAZAOL010000115.1:0-4715 GCA_964486785.1 uncultured Oscillospiraceae bacterium | reverse complement strand
CTTTTTGTTCCCGGCCGTCGGGAGGTCACCTTCTATCTGACTGTCAATGCGGACGACAGCTTAACTGTAAGCTATACCATTGCCCCCTGTAGCCATGATTGGGACAACGGCATTTGCACCATTTGCGATGAAGTCTGCGCCCATAACTGGTCGGATATGGAATGTACCGTCTGTGGCAAGGCCATGCCCATCCCCGAAATTGCCTTGAAGAACTACACGGTTTCCTTTGACGGTGAAGTGTGCTACAACATCTACTTCACCCTGTCAGACGCGGAGGACATTCCGCTGGAGGATATCGGTCTTCTCACATGGTCTACCGCCCAGAGTGCCGGCACCATCGACACTGCCCATGCGGTAATCCCCGGCGCATTGACCGATGGAGCGCAGTACATGGTACATTCCAACGGTGTCCCCGCCAAGCAGCTTTCGGACTCCGTGTACTTCAAGATCTATGTGAAGCTGCCGGACGGCTCTTATGTATATAGTGACATGAAGAATGTCAATGCCAAGTCCTATGCCTTAGGGCGCATTGCCAACTCCAGCGACAGCTATATGAAGGCACTGTGCGTAGCCATGCTGAACTATGGCGCGGCAGCCCAAACCTATTTCGGCTATAAGTCCTACAATCTGATGAATTCTACGCTGACCGATGCCCAAAAGGCTCTGATTATGCCCTATAGCAGCAGCATGATGGATACACCGCTTACCGTAGACGAAAGTAAGGTTGGTATCTTTGCCAACACCGGCTTCACCACTCGCTATGCCACAGCCTCCTTCGATGCCGCATTCTCCTTGAACTATTACCTCACCGCCGGCGCGCCTCCTGCGGAGGATATGACACTGTATTATTGGGATTTGGAAACCTATGAGAGTGTGGATGTCTTGACCAAGGAAAACGCAACCGGCAGCATTGTGATGACCGCCACCGGTAACGGTTACCAATATTGGGGGAGTGTCGCCGGAATCGCCGCAAAAGAAATCGACAAATCCGTTTTTGTTGCCGCCACCTTTAAATTTATGGGCAACGAATTCGGCTCCGGTGTCATGAGCTACAGTATGGGCCGCTACTGTGTCAAGATTGGCTCCGACAGCACCTCTGCCCAGCAGGCACTGGCGCAGGCCACCGCGGTCTATGGCTATTATGCCAAGGAATATTTCAAAAACCTTTACGGCTGATGAAAGCCTGCTGCCCCGGAGAAATCCGGGGCAGTTCAGTCTGTCGAAAAAATATTTTTTCGATAGACTGGCAGAGGTTGAGAAAGGCGCAAAGACGAAGCAGACCGCTCTCGTCGGCGTACATAGGTACGGTAGAGAGCGGTCTGCGAAGTAAGCCAAAATGCTTGCGAAGCAAGTTTATGTCCCCCACATCCGTCAAAAATCAAGGGTTTTTGCCACCTTCTCCCCGGGGAGAAGGCTTTTTGCGTTTATTATCATATTTCTGCATTTTGGCGGTTTGCGGCTTTATCAACACTCTGTGCTGCCCCGGAGAAATCCGGGGCTGTTTTTTGTTCCGCTTACTAGCTTTTTCTCTCAGACTGTTATATAATTACAACAAAACGAACGAAGGATGGGATACTGATGAAGTTATTGCAAGGTCGGCCCGCCAATGCTGTCGGGCGGCTGGAAAAAGAGCTTCGTGTCTATGATTTTCTTGACGCATTGGAAGTTGAATACCTGCGAATTGACCATGAACCGGCCATGACCATGGAGGCCTGCGCCCACATCGACCGGGTGCTGGGGGCAACCATGTGCAAGAACCTGTTGCTGTGCGACCGGCAATGCGCTCATTTTTATCTGTTGCTGCTTCCCGGCGATAAACCCTTTAAGACCAGCATCCTGTCAAAGCAAATCGGATCTTCCCGGCTTTCCTTCGCGTCAGGAGAGTATATGCAGCAGCTTTTGGATATCACCCCCGGCTCTCTAAGTGTTTTGGGGCTGATCAACGACAGAGAAAACCGTGTCCGCCTGCTGATAGATGAAGCTCTGCTTTCCGGCGAGTTCATCGGCTGCCACCCCAACATCAACACCTCCAGCCTCCGCCTTCGCACCCGGGATTTGCTGGATAAGGTCATTCCCGCCACCAATCACGAGGTCACCCTTGTTACCCTGCCCTAGGAGGAGCCATGGCTGATATCATTGAAATTACCGACTTTTCCGCCCCGGAGCTGGATGTGTATGCCCGGCTGACGGAGGCGCAGCTTCTCAACCGCTTCGAGCCTGCCAAGGGTATGTTCATCGCGGAAAGCCCCAAGGTGATAGAGCGTGCCTTGGCTGCCGGCTGCCAGCCGGTGTCTTTGCTAATGGAGCGCAAGGACATCGACCATGCCGCAAAAGAAATTATCGCCCAATGCGGCGATATCCCCCTGTATACCGCCGACCGGGACGTGCTGACTCAGCTAACCGGCTTTCAGCTTACCCGTGGAGTTCTGTGCGCCATGCGCCGTCCCCCTCTGAAAACCCCGCAGGAAGTCACCGCCGGCGCGCGCAGAATCGTCATCCTGGAAAATGTGATGAATCCCACCAACGTAGGCGCGATTTTCCGCTCCGCCGCCGCATTGGGCATGGACGCGATTCTGTTGACCCCCGGCTGCAGCGATCCCCTGTATCGCAGAAGCGCGCGGGTAAGCATGGGTACCGTATTCCAAATTCCTTGGACTTTCTTGGGCGAATCCATTCAGGACTGGCCGGAGCCCGGTATGTCGCTGCTGCGGGAAATGGGCTACAAAACCGCCGCCATGGCATTAAGCGACCGTTCCATATCCATTGACGATCCCCGGTTGGCAGCCGAGGAACGGCTTGCCATCATTTTGGGCAGCGAGGGTGACGGTCTGACGGATACTACCATTGCCCAATGCGACTATACCGTAAAAATCCCCATGTATCACGGCGTAGACAGCCTGAATGTAGCAGCCGCCAGTGCCGTGGCATTCTGGCAGCTTCGCACCCGGGAAGAATTGTAGCATCTTCACTGAAAATCACAGCACCGCCAGCAGTAAGCACAGCCCAAACAACGCTGCCACACCCGCCACCGCGGCAACCGCTCCCAACGCCACCGCCCGTCCTCTGCCGCCACGGCGTGGGGCTGGCGGTGTTTCTTCCTCCCGAGGCTGTATGAAGACCCCCTCCGGAATCGGTGTGCCATTTTCCCGAAGATTCTTGTAAGCTTCCAGCTCTTTGGGGCTTCCCAATATCCAATGCCCATTCCCAATATCCGTAAACTCCGGCTGAATCTGTCCGTAGTCATGGATACCGGGATTATAGGATAACAGACGCTTTTCTCTTTCCAGCTTCGGATCCGGAATTGGAATGGCCGACAGCAGGCTGCGGGTATAAGGATGCAGAGGATGCCGGAACAGCTCCTCCGCCTGCGCCAGCTCCACCAGCTCTCCCTTGTATATCACGCCTATGCGGTCGGAAATATGCCGCACTACAGAAAGGTCATGGGCAATAAACAAATAGGTCGTACCATGGTCTTGCTGCAAACGCTTCATCAAATTCAGTACCTGCGCCCGCACAGAAACATCCAAAGCGGAAATCGGCTCATCGGCAATCACCAGCTCCGGCTCGATTACCATAGCCCGGGCAATGCCGATCCGCTGCCGCTGACCGCCTGAAAACTCGTGGGGATACCGGCTCAAATGCTCCGGAAGCAGTCCCACCTCGCAAAGCATCGCCGTGACCTTATCCCTACGCTGCTGTTCCGTTTTATACAGCCGAAAGTTCCGCAAGCCCTCCGAAACGATCTGCTCCACCGTGGCACGTTCATTTAAAGAGGATGCCGGATCCTGAAATACCATTTGTATCTGCCGCTTCAGCTTATGCTGAGCGGCTTTTTTCAGTTTTCCACTGATGCGTTCTCCCCGAAACTCAATTTCTCCGCCGCTGCAGGGCGTGACTCCGATGATGGCTCTGCCGATGGTTGTCTTTCCTGAGCCGGATTCCCCTACCAGCGAAAACGTTTCCCCCTTAAATATCTGCAAGCTGACGTTCTTCACCACCCGAACCTTATCAAAGGAGATATCCACCTTTTTAAGTTTCAGTAATACCTCTCGCTCCATACAGACCTCCTGAGCTTTTCATGCAGATTTTGGATCACCTCCGGCGGCTTGACCTTAGGGGCTCGGGGATCTAGCAGCCATGTCCGGGCAAAATGTGTTTTGCTCACCTCAAACCACGGCGGAGAAGCAAACGTATCCACCTTCATGCAGTAAGGATTTCTCGGCGCAAAAGGATCCGCGGTGATCTGACCGAACATGGATGGCGGCGCACCGGGCAGAGAATACAGCGTCCCGTCCTCTCTGGCAAGCTGGGGCAGACTGGAGAGCAATGCCCAGGTGTAGGGATGCCGGGGATCATAAAAAATCTCCTCCACCTGCCCCAGCTCCACCACCTGTCCGGCATAAAGCACCGCCACACGGTCCGCGACATTGGCTACCACACCCAAATCATGGGTAATAAACACCACCGCATACCCCAGCTCCCGCTGAAGCTGCTTTATCAGTTCCAGAATCTGTGCCTGAATGGTCACATCCAGCGCGGTGGTCGGTTCGTCGCAGATCAGAATCTTCGGCTGACAGCACAGCGCGATCGCGATTACGATTCTCTGGCGCATACCACCGGAATACTGGAAGGGATAATCATGAAACCGGCTTTCCGGATTATGGATTCCCACCCGCGCCATCATATCCAAAGCCCGCTCCTTTGCCTCCCGATAA
>CAZAOL010000114.1:0-4819 GCA_964486785.1 uncultured Oscillospiraceae bacterium | reverse complement strand
CCCACCACCACCCCCCACGGCGGCACGCTGGAAAGTGCCAATGTGGCTATGCGCCGTGAGCTGGATCTGTATGCCAACTGCCGTCCCGTGACCATCCCCGAGCAGGGCATCGACTGGATGTTCTACCGGGAAAACACCGAGGGCGAGTATGTGCTTGGCAGCCGGGGCGTGGAGCTGGACGGAATGGCAGTTGATTTCAAGGTGACCACAGATTTAGGTACACGCCGGATTGCCCGTGCCGCCTTTGAGTATGCCAAGAACAACGGCAAGACCCATGTTTCCATCGTCACCAAGGCGAATATCATGAAAAAGACCGACGGCAAGTTTACCGCCATCGCCCACGAGGTTGCCGCCGACTATCCCGATATCACCGTGGAGGACTACTACATCGACATTATGACCGCCAACCTTATCAAGGAAGGTCTGCGGGAAAAGTTTCAGGTCATTCTGCTCCCCAACCTGTACGGCGACATCATTACAGACGAAGCCGCACAGATTCAGGGCGGCGTTGGCACTGCGGGCAGTGCCAACATCGGCGACAAGTACGCCATGTTTGAAGCGATCCATGGCTCTGCCCCCCGCATGATTCAGCGTGGCATGGGTCACTACGCAAACCCCGACTCCATCCTGAAGGCCGCCGCGCTTCTGCTGCGCCACATCTGCCGGGCCGATAAGGCACAGCAGCTTGAGGATGCCATGGCGAATTGTCCCCTGACGGTCAAATCCGACGGCTCTGCCGCCACCTGTCAGGAATACGCCGACGCAGTTATCGCTCTGCTGTAAATCAGAATCCACACCGCCCCCAGCCTCACCGCAGGCCGGGGGCGCACTTATATACCTCACAAAATATGTCATTGCAAGCCGGCTTCACCGGCGTAGCAATTCCTCCGAAGTTCCCCTTGAAATAGAGAACCTTGTCAAATACAATCGTAAAGTTCTTCCATCCATTCACGCTCAGTTCATAACCTTCTGCTATGAATGTATTATCTTTCGTCAAAGGAGCGTCATTTCATGCTGAAATTGACCGATATTGCAAAGGACTACGATGTAAATTCCAACCCTGTCCACGCTCTGAAAGGGGTCAGCATCTCCTTCCGCCCCTCCGAGTTTGTCGCCATTCTCGGCCCTTCCGGCTGCGGCAAAACCACACTGCTGAACATTATCGGCGGATTGGACCGCTATTCCTCCGGCGACTTGATCATTCGCGGAAAATCCACGAAGCACTATAAAAGCCGGGATTGGGACACCTACCGCAACCATTCCGTCGGCTTTGTATTCCAAAGCTACAATCTGATTCCCCACCAAAGTGTGCTGGCTAACGTGGAGCTTGCTCTAACCCTGTCCGGCGTAAAGAAGGCAGAGCGTCACCGCCGTGCCGCGGAAGCATTGGAAAAGGTGGGCTTGGGCGACCAGCTCCACAAAAAGCCCAATCAGCTCTCCGGCGGTCAGATGCAGCGGGTGGCCATTGCCCGCGCCTTGGTAAACGACCCGGAGATCTTGCTGGCGGACGAACCCACCGGCGCACTGGATTCCGAGACCTCCGTGCAGGTCATGGAGCTTTTGAAGGAAATCGCGCACGACCGGCTGGTGATTATGGTTACTCATAACCCGGAGCTGGCGGAGCAGTATGCCACGCGCACCATCCGTCTGCTGGACGGCAAGGTCATCTCTGACACCGCCCCCTATGACGGCTCTTCGGAGCAGACCTCCGCTACCTCCGGCAAAAAGTACGCCTCTATGTCTGCATTCACCGCCTTTTCCCTGTCCCTCAGCAACCTGATGACCAAGAAAGGGCGGGCAATTCTCACCGCCTTTGCCGGATCCATCGGCATCATCGGTATTGCACTGATTTTGAGCATTTCCACCGGCATCAACAATTATATTGAGGGTGTTGAGCGGGATACCCTTTCCAATTACCCCCTGACGCTGGAGGCGCAAACCATGGACATGAGCAGTATGCTCTCCGCCATGGCCTCCCACGAGCAGCTTACCGACCCTAAGCCTGACCGAATCTATTCCGCCAATGTGATGAGCAATATGATGGACTCCATGTTCTCCGGCGCGACCACCAACGATTTGGCGGCCTTTAAGGACTATATCGAATCCGGCGAAAGCGGCTTGGAGCAGAATACCAGCGAAATCCGCTATCTGTATTCCACCCCGCTGAATGTCTACAAAGCCGACCTTTCTCAGGGCGTGTATCAAGTCAACCCTTGCGCCGTGTTCTCCTCTTTGGGCATGGAAAGCCAAAACGCCCTGATGAGCAATGCTATGGATGTGTGGAGTCAGCTTACCGACAATACGCAGCAGTTGGAATCTCAATATGACGTGCTTAGCGGACGGATGCCCTCTGCGTGGAATGAGGTTGTGCTGATTGTAGATGAAAACTCCCAAATCACCGACTATACCCTTTACGCGCTGGGCATTTTGGACATTGCCCAGCTCCAAGAAGCCATGCAGCAGAAAATGCAAGGACTTGACTATGAAATCGATACCACCATCCGCGAATATACCTATGACGATTTCATCGGAATGAAATTCAAGCTCCTGCCCACCACCGACTATTATGCGGAAACGGACGGCATGTGGGTGGATAAATCCGAGGATACCCTTCACCTGACTGCCAAGCTGCAAAATGCGGATGAAGTGCAGATCGTAGGTATTCTCCGCCCGTCTTCGGAAAGCAGCAACGCCACCAGCTTCGGTGTCATCGGCTACCGCAGCGACCTGATGCTGCACATGATCGACAAGGTGGAAACCTCTGAAATCGTCACCGCGCAGAAAGCCACCCCGGAAACTGACGTATTTACCGGCCTTCCCTTCCCCGACGAGAACACCCAGCAAACGATCTACACAATGGAAGAAATTCAGGCCATGCTCCCCTCTCTGCCGGCAGAGCAGCAAGCCACCGTTGGCGGCTATATCCAGCAGATGCAGGCGCAGGGCATGACCGGGGAACAGATTGCGTCCGTGCTCTCCCAGCAGTTCTTTACCACAGCCTCCACCTCCACCTATGAGCAAAATCTGCAAGTCATGGGCGTTTCCGATTTGGATAACCCCACCTCCATCCAGCTCTACCCCAAGGATTTTGAGGCAAAGGACAAGATCAACGCCATTTTGGATGCCTATAATGATGGCAAAAGCAAAGACGAGCAGCTTATCTACACCGACACCGTAGGTCTGATGATGTCCTCCATCACCACCATCATCAACGCCATCAGCTATATCCTCATTGCGTTTGTGGCGATTTCCTTGGTGGTATCCTCCATTATGATCGGCATCATCACCAACATCTCTGTGCTGGAACGCACCAAGGAGATCGGTATTCTCCGTGCCGTTGGCGCATCCAAGGGGGATGTCAGCCGGGTATTTAACGCGGAGACCTTTATCGAGGGCTTGGCAGCGGGCTTAGTTGGCATCGGGCTGACACAGCTTTTGATCATCCCCATCAACGCCATCATTCACAATGTGGCGAAATTGGACGCCAACGCCGTGCTGGGTCTTTGGCCGTCTGTGATTTTGGTGATTATCTCTGTATTCCTCACCTTCATAGCCGGTCTGATTCCCGCCCGCAGCGCGGCAAAGAAGGATCCTGTGGTCGCATTGAGAACCGAGTAAGCATGAAAAATCGCTCCCGAAATCCGGGAGCGATTTTTGCGGCTAGGAATCATAAGCCATTTATGAACCTCTTTACCGCCCTCCGGTTTTTCAGCACCACGGTTTCGGCATGGGTAGCTTCATTCAACAGCTTATAATTTCTTTCCCGCTTATTCTTATTAAAATTCCAAACCCACTTTAAAAACTCCCAATCGATCCGCTCCGGGCAGCCCTCACCCATATCCGGGCGGGTCTTCCCATATGTAGTGATTACACGCTTCGACACGCCCAGCAGGCACGCAAAGCGGCTAAAATCCAAGTAAATCACCGTATCGCACCGCTGGATCCTTTCGGGAATGGTGCGGTTGAAATTTCCGTCCATGATCCATTTGTCCTTGACTAGCTCCGCCTGATGGAGCTTATCAAATTCCTCTTGAGAGACCTGCACCCAGCCCGGACGCCAAAACAACCTGTCCAAATGCACCACCGGTAAATCCAGCTTCTCTCCAAGCTGCCGCGCCAACGTACTTTTTCCGCTGCCGCCGCAGCCAATGATTACGATTCGTTCCATATCTCCTCCGGCGAAAAACAGGGCTGCGACAGCAGCCCCGTTCACTCTTTAACTTAATAAGCCACGCCCCAGTAGATCATCTTATCCGCGGGCTTTCCGCAGCAGGCGCAGGTATCTCCCAGCTTCTCCTGAGCAAAGGGGATGCAACGGGAGGACATTCCCGCCACTTCCTTCATCTTCAGCTCGCAGTCCAGCTCGCCGCACCACATGGTCTTGACAAAGCCGCCGTTGGCCTCCTGAAGCTGCTTGGCTTCTTCCACGGAGTGCGCCACATAGATGTGCTCCTCCAGGTTCTTCTTTGCACGCTGATACATACCCTGATGGACGGCCTCAAGCTGCTCTGCCACAGCAGCTTCCAAATCCTCCAGCTTGCAGACGATCTTTTCCCGGTCGTTCCGGCGCACAAGGACGCATTGGCCGTTTTCCAAATCCCGAGGGCCGCACTCCACCCGCAGGGGCACGCCCTTCATTTCGTACTCGGCGCATTTCCAGCCCATAGAGTTGTCGGAATCATCCAGCTTCACCCGGAAGCCGGCAGCAATCAGACGGTTCTTCAGCTCGTTGGCGGCATCCAGCACGCCGGGCTTATGCTGCGCCACCGGAAGGATCACAACCTGCACAGGGGCAACCTTGGGAGGCAGCACCAGACCG
>CAZAOL010000113.1:0-4918 GCA_964486785.1 uncultured Oscillospiraceae bacterium | reverse complement strand
TCTGCCCCAAGTGCGGTGAGCCCGTCATGCCCCACAGAGCTTGCAAGGCTTGCGGCTCCTACAATGGCCGTCAGGTCCTGGCCGCCAAGGCTGACTAAGGCAGGAAAAGCGGAAACGCAGAGGAAGGCTTTCGGCCTTCCTCTTTTCCGTGTTGGTGTGTATTATTGACCTGCTTTTGCTGATAATGGAGGGAGAGCAAATATGACCCAAAAGTTTAATGAAATTTTTCAAGCAGATATTTTTAGATATACGGATTCCCCCAAACAAATCAAGAGATTTTATGAATACAAATTTCTATACTATTTACGAAAGCTTCAGGTAGAGAAGAGCAGACTACTTAGAAGTTATTATATTAGAATTTACAATGGGCTGTGTGAAAAACACGGACTGGAGATTTGTCCGAGTACGAGGATTGGTAAGGGGCTGTACATTGGGCATCCCTATGGCATTACGATTAACTCAAATGCGATTATCGGAGAAAACGTCAATATTCACAAAGGGGTGACTATTGGACGAGAGAATCGGGGAAAGCGAAAGGGGTCGCCTGTTATTGGAGATTTTGTTTGGATAGGTGTAAATGCCAGTGTTGTTGGAAATGTAAAGATTGGAAACGATGTTCTAATTGCACCCAATACTTTTGTGAATTGTGATGTTCCGGATCACTGCGTTGTTTTTGGGAATCCTTGTGTTGTTCATTGTCGCGATAATGCTACGGCGGATTATATTCAGCGTCCGTATGTGGATGAATCTTCTATAAATAATGGTTAATAAAAGCATTCCACACCAATGCCGTCGCCCTTTGTGTGCAAGAGGTTGCTTTTGTATATAAAATGTGGCATAATAAATCACGAGAGTAATTTTGGAAGGCGGTTGTGTTATGGCACATGTTCTGGTTTCAGGGCTTGTGAATGTGGAGACTACGGTACGTGTCCGTAAATTTCCAATCGATTACTATCCCATTGACTATCCCTTTTTCGGCGTGGACAGCAATGTTTCCGGCGTCGCCTACAACATTGCCAAGGCTGCCGGGACGCTGGGAGCTTCCGTGCGCCTGCTGTCCATGGTTGGCAATGATTTTCAGGCAGCCTATATCCGTCAGGAGCTGAGCCGGCTTGGGGTGGACACTGATGGCGTGCGTGCCGTGCTCAAGCAGACCCCCAGCTCGGTGATCCTTTACGATGGATCCGGGCGGCGGCAGGTTTACTGCGATTTGAAGGACATTCAGGAAACCCAATATCCGCTAACCGGGGACGTGCTGGATGGCGTGGATCTGGCGGTATGCTGCAACATCAATTTCAACCGTCCGCTGCTGCGTATGGCTCGGCAGACGGGCAAAAAAATCGCGACCGATGTTCATGTATTAAGCGATTTGAAAGATGGGTATAATCAGGAATTTATGGAGTGCGCGGACATCCTGTTCCTCAGCGATGAAGCGGTGGGGGAGGATTACATAGGCTTCCTTCGCGACCTTCATGCCATGTACCGCAATGAGGTTACCGTGCTGGGCAGAGGTGACAAGGGCGCGGCACTTTGCTGGGACGGACAGATTTATGAAATGCCTGCGGTGCAGGTTGGCCCTGTGGTAAATACCGTTGGGGCAGGGGATGCCCTGTTTACTGCCTTCAACCATTTTTACGCCAAGGGCATGGAGCCGCCGGAGGCTCTGTGCCGGGCGCAGCTTTTCGCTTCGCGGAAAATCTGCGTCAGCGGCGGCGCGCAGGGCTTTGTGGATGAAGCGCACCTGAATGGGCTGTATGCTCAATTTGGAACGGAAATGAAACGAGAGCAAAGGGTATTTCCTTTGTGAAAGGAGTGGAATATCATGGCAAAGCCCTTGGTGGCGATTATTGGCCGACCCAATGTGGGAAAATCCATGCTGTTTAATAAGCTGACCGGACACCGCACCTCCATCGTGGAGGACACTCCCGGTGTGACCCGTGACCGTATTTACGGTGACTGCGAGTGGTGCGGACGGCAGTTCCGGCTGGTGGATACCGGCGGTATCGAGCCGGACACCGACAGCGATATGCTGAAATTTATGCGCCGTCAGGCGGAAATCGGTATCGAGCTGGCGGACGCGGTCATTATGGTGGTGGATGTGCGCTCCGGCGTTACTGCCGCCGATCAGGACGTGGCAACCATGCTCCGCAAGTCCCGCAAGCCTGTGGCACTGGCGGTGAACAAGTGCGATTCCATTGGTCACGTGAACCCGGATGTATATGAATTTTACGGTCTGGGTATTGGTGACTTGTTTGAAACCTCCGCTGTCCACGGGCACGGTACGGGAGATCTGCTGGATTGGGTGCTGGAAAACATCCCGGAGGATGATGCGGATTCTGACGAGGACGAGATCATAAACGTGGCGATCGTTGGCAAGCCCAATGTGGGCAAATCCAGCCTTCTGAATCAGATTCTGGGGGAGGAACGGGTGATCGTGTCCGACGTGGCGGGTACCACCCGGGATGCCATCGATTCCTACTACGAAAATGAAACCGGGAAATACTGCCTGATCGACACCGCCGGTATGCGCCGCAAGAGCAGGGTGGATGACATCATTGAAAAATACTCCAATATGCGCACCATCAGCGCGATCGAGCGGGCGGATGTTTGCCTGATCCTGATCGATGCCAATGAGGGCGTGACGGAGCAGGATACCAAAATCGCGGGGCTTGTGCATGAAGCGGGTAAGGCTGCCATCATCGTTGTCAACAAGTGGGACGCGGTGGAGGACAAGCAGACCAATACCATGCGGGACATGGAGCGGGAGGTTCGGGACGGACTGAGCTATATGAGCTATGCCCCGGTGATGTTCCTGTCCGCGCTGACCGGCTCCCGGGTGGACAAGCTGTTCCCCCAAATTCGTGAGGTTTACAAACAAAATGCCAGCCGTATCACCACCGGCGCGCTGAACAGTATCCTTGCGGAGGCTACCGCGCGGGTGCAGCCGCCCAGCGACAAGGGCCGGCGGCTGAAGATCTACTATATGACCCAGGCGGGGACAAAACCGCCTCATTTCGTGATATTCTGCAACGATGCCAGACTGTTCCATTTCTCCTATCAGCGGTATTTGGAAAACCAGATTCGGGAGGTCTTTGGGCTGAAGGGTACACCTGTGCGGATCACCATTCGGCAAAAAGGCGATAAGGAGGAATAAGGCGTGTGGTTTGCCATAGTCATTACTGTGCTGGTGGGATATCTGCTGGGAAATCTCAACGGAGCGGTAATTATGTCCGGGCTGCTTGCCCATGAGGATGTACGTAAGAGGGGCAGCGGCAATGCAGGACTTACCAATTTCGCCCGAAATTACGGCGGAATCGGTTCGCTGGCGGTGGTTTTCATCGATGGCGGCAAGGCGGCAGTGGCTTGCTTTGCCGGCGGACTGATGCTGGCAAAGTACGGAATGTATCTTGAGGGCATGGCAATTGGCGGTCTGGCGGTGATGGTAGGACATGATTTCCCCGCGCTGCTGGGCTTTAAGGGCGGAAAGGGCATCCTCAGCGGATGCGTGATCGCCTTCGTTATCGACTGGCGGGTCGGCTTGCTGATTTTGTCGGTGTTTGCGGTGCTGTATTTCTTGACGCAGTATGTTTCTTTGGGGTCTGTGCTGGCGGCGGCGGCCTTTGGCGTGGGCTTCGTGGTATTTCAATATGAGCATCCGGTGGTCATGGTATGCGGCGTGGCCATGAGTGTGCTGGCGGTGTATATGCACCGGGGCAATATCCTGCGGCTCATTAAGGGGCAGGAGCGAAAGACCAATCTGTTTAAGAAAGGACAGAGTAAATGAAGGTTGCGGTGGTAGGCAGCGGCGCGTGGGGCACGGCTCTCGCGATTCGGCTGTGCAAAAACGGGCATGAGGTCACAATGTGGACCTTTGAGACAGAGCTGATCGGGCAAATGCGTAATCAGCGCAGCAATCCACGGCTTCCCGGCGTGGTGCTGCCTCAGACGCTGCAGATCAGCGGCGATTATCAATGTGTCAGCGGCTGCAAGCTGGTGGTGATGGCTTCTCCGTCGTTCCCCATTCGCGGCGTTTGCCGGGGTGTCGCGCCCTATTTGGATGAGGACGCGGTGCTGGTTTCCGTGACCAAGGGTATTGAGCCGGGGACGCTGCTTCGCATGAGTCAGGTGGTGGCACAGGAGACTTGCCGCCCGGTGGTGGTGCTTACCGGCCCCAGCCATGCGGAGGAGGTGGCACAGGATATGCCCACCGGCTGCCTTTCTGCCTGCGAAAACAAGGCACTGGCGGAATTTGTTCAGGATGCCTTTATGTCTGAGGCATTCCGGGTTTATACCAGTCCGGACGCGGTGGGCGCGGAGCTTGGCGCGGCACTGAAAAATGTAATCGCGCTTTGCGCCGGTGTTACCGATGGCTTAGGCTGCGGCGACAATACCAAAGCTATGCTGATGACCCGGGGCTTGACCGAAATGGCCCGGCTTGGCATTTCCATGGGAGCGAGCAAGGACACCTTTGCCGGTCTTGCCGGCGTGGGTGATCTGATCGTTACCTGCACCTCTGTGCACTCCCGCAACCGCCGTGCCGGCATCCTGATCGGTCAGGGAAAAACGCCGGAGGAGGCTATGAAGGAGGTCGGCGCTGTGGTGGAGGGCTACTATGCCGCCGCGTCTGCCTACGAGCTTTGCCAAAAGCAGGGTGTGGAAATGCCCATTATCACAGCGGCTTACCAGTGCCTGTATGAGGGACTGAGTGCCGCCGATGCCGTCCGCGGACTGCTGGGCCGCCAAAAGCGGTCTGAGCAGGAGGATGCGGGCTGGCTTTAAGGGGAATACAAAGAGCCTGCCGCCATGGCAGGCTCTTATTTGCAAAATAAAACGGCATCGCCATGGGCGATGCCGCATATGTGACTTGGAATCAGACGGCCCGCTCGACCTTGTTGGAACGGAGGCATCTGGTACAGGC
>CAZAOL010000112.1:0-4997 GCA_964486785.1 uncultured Oscillospiraceae bacterium | reverse complement strand
CAAGGTGAGGAACTCATGATCGTTAATATAAAGGTTGATACCGTCTAGTATCTTCTCCCCGTCGAACTCCATGGATAAATCCCGGAGCCTGATCAGTTCTTTGGACATTATCCTCCCCCGTTTCTTTCCAAAATTGCGTCAAATTATGACAAGTATATTTGTATCCCAAAATACCCGCTTTGTCAACGATAAATACAAAAAATAGCCCACAAATTTCTTTATCCGGTGGACAACCCCCTTGTGCTATCTACGCATAGCGCAAATCAGCAGCCGCAGGTCGTAGAACCTGCGGCTGCAACAAAGCATCAATATAATTATTGTTATGAAAAAGCCTGTCATTCTGAGCAAGTACAGCGAGTCGAAGAATCCGTTCCCCTTTACCGCAGTCCGTTTTAGGAGAAGGGATTGCCACGTCGCTTCGCTCCTCGCAATGACAAGATTTTCTACAGTCCGGAACGTAGCATCCTTTATTCTCCGATCTGAGGGATCTTGTTCTCCTTGATGTAGCACCGGCCCACAATTCTCACAAGCTGCTGCCTCAGCTCCGGATCCGCGCTTTCCGCCCGGACCTCCCAGCACACATCGCCGAAGACATACAGCCCCCGAACCTCGATCTTCTCCGCCGAGGGAATCACCACGTAATAGCTTACGCCTGTGCTGGTGCCCATCCACGCGTCACTGTTTTCCTTCTGGGTCTGGCTCAAAAGCTGCTGGGCATACGCTTCCGAGGTACGGCCCGCGTCCTGAGGCAGCTCGTCCAGCTTCTGAAAAACCACACTGCCGGACAGCACATCGCTTTCAAATACCAGCGCGCCATCCTGCTCGGTGGCGGAAACGCTTTCCGTTAAAGGAATATACAGCCCGTTATACAAATGGTCTATTTCCTTCTCCGGGATCACCGGCTCCGTAGCTTCGGTAGACTCTGTAGTTTGTGTGGTCTGCTGGGTCTGCTCCGCCGGGGAGGGCGTTTCCTGTTTGCCGCATCCGATCAACCCCAAAGCCAAAATTGCCGCCAACCCAAGTGTCAGCATCCGTTTTCCGTTTTTCATAACCCTATCCCCTTTCTTTTTTGTTATTCTACACCACCGCCGCGTAAAAATCAACGTTGGAAAGGCGTTGATTTTCCTTATTCTCCTATGGTATAATAACGCAAATCGCACTACAGGAGGAATCCGCCGTGAGAATGAGAAAAATGCGGAATTTAGAGCCGCGGATGGAAAAATGCGGAGCTTACCGGATCGAAGCCCCGGAAAACCGCCGGGGGCATTGGCGGGAGCTGATGCCCACTTGCTCCGCCCTTTGGGTGGAGGTGGGCTGCGGCAAGGGTAAATTTACCGCGGAAACCGCTCAGGCAAACCCGGACGTGCTGCTGATCGCGGTAGAGCGTTGCCGGGAGGCCATGGTGGTGGCCATGGAAAAGGCGCAAGCCATGGGGCTTACCAATGTTTTCTACATCGATATGGATGTGGCGCAAATCGAGGAAGTTTTCGCCCCTGAGGAGATCGACCGTCTGTTTATCAATTTCCCCGACCCGTGGCCCAGAAAGAAAAACGCCAAGCGGCGGCTGACCCATCGGGGCTTTTTGGACAAATATTGCCGGGTAGTGAAGCCCGGCGGAGAATTCCATTTCAAGACCGATAACGCTCCCCTGTTTGAATACTCTCTGGAGGAGTTTGCCGCCTGCGGCTTGGAGGTCAAGGCATTGACCAGAGATCTTCACGCCAACGGCGTGGTGGGCATCATGACCGGCTACGAGGAGAAATTCCACGCCCTTGGAACCCCCATCAACCGCTGCGAGGTGGTGTGCAAGCCCTTCGTGCTGCCGCCTCAGGAGAAAAAGCCCCGGGAAGAGGAAGCCCTATGACCTACCGCGCAGGAAGCTGTGACATCGCGGTGGTAGGCGCGGGTCACGCCGGCATTGAAGCCGCGCTGGCTGCCGCAAGACTGGGACTGGAAACGATCCTCTTCACCGTCAATTTGGACGCGGTGGGCAATATGCCCTGTAACCCCGCCATCGGCGGCACAGGCAAAGGGCATCTGGTGCGGGAGCTGGACGCGCTGGGCGGCGAAATGGGACTGGCGGCAGATCATAGCTGCATCCAGTACCGGATGCTCAACCGGGGCAAAGGCCCTGCCGTCCATTCCTTGCGGGCGCAGGCGGACCGCCGCCGGTATCAGGAATATATGAAGCACACCTTGGAGCGGCAGGAGGGTTTGCAGCTTAAGCAGGCCACCGTGGTCAAGGTACTCACCGAAAACGGCGGAGTTTGCGGCGTGCAGACTCGGCTGGGCGCGATTTATGATGCCAAAGCGGTGATCATTGCCACCGGCACATACCTGGACAGCACCGTGATCACCGGCGAAAGCGTGGAAAGCTCCGGCCCGGACGGTATGCACGCCGCCATCGGACTGGCGGATGATTTGCGGGCACTGGGACTTTCTCTGCGCCGGTTCAAGACCGGAACACCGCCCCGGATCAACCGCCGCAGCATCGACTTTTCCAAGCTGGAGCTGCAGCCGGGAGATGAAGTGCCGGAGCCGTTTTCTTTCCGCACGGAGCATCCCCTGAACAATACCGCCGTGTGCCACCTGACCTACACCAACGCCGAGACCCACCGGATCATTCGGGAGAATCTCAGCCGCAGCCCCATGTATGACGGTACGATCTCCGGGGTCGGCCCACGGTACTGCCCCAGCATCGAAACGAAAATCGTCCGCTTTGCGGACAAAGAGCGGCATCAGCTTTTCATTGAGCCATGCGGCGAGAATACAGAGGAAATGTATATTCAGGGCTTTTCCTCCAGTCTGCCGGAGGATGTGCAGCTACAGATGCTACGCACCGTGCCCGGACTGGAGCAGGCGGAAATGATGCGCCCTGCCTACGCCATCGAGTATGAGTGCATCGACCCCACCCAGCTCCTGCCCACCTTGGAATGTAAGGTGCTGTCCGGGCTTTACGGCGCGGGGCAGTTCAACGGCACCTCCGGCTACGAGGAAGCGGCGGTACAGGGTCTGATCGCGGGCATCAACGCGTCGCTGAAGCTGCAAGGGAAAGCACCGTTGATCCTGACCCGGGACACCAGCTATATCGGCACACTGATCGACGATCTGGTGACCAAGGGCACGGAAGAGCCCTACCGCATCATGACCAGCCGCTCGGAATACCGGCTGCTGCACCGGCAGGACAACGCTGACCAGCGGCTGACTAAGATCGGCGCGCAGGTGGGACTTGTCCCCCAATGGCGGCTGGAGCAGGTGGAGGAAAAATACCGTCAGGTGGAGCGGGAGCTGCAGCGTTTGGAGCATTGCGGCGTTCCCGGCTCTCCCGAGCTGAATGAAATGCTGACACGGCGGGACTCCGCGCCGGTGACCAGCTCTGCCCGATTGGGAGATCTGCTTCGCCGTCCCAATGTGACCTACGAAGATCTGGCACCCTTTGATCCGGACAGACCCGCGCTTTCCGAAGCGGTGACCCAAGAGGTGCAGATCCAGATCAAATACGCGGGATATCTGCAACGGCAGGAAAAGCAGGTGGAGCAGTTCCGCAAGGAGGAAGCCCGGCTGCTGCCGGAGGGGCTGGATTATGAAGCCATCCCCGGACTGCGGCTGGAAGCCCGGCAAAAACTGGCGCAGATCCGCCCCATGTCCATCGGGCAGGCCGGCCGCATCTCCGGTGTCAGCCCCGCAGACATCGCCGTACTGCTGATTTACTTGGAGCAATTCCACTAAAAAGATAAAGGTTGGGCGCGCCGATTCCGGCGCGCCCAACATGAGACTGTCAAAAAAGCAGTGTCATTCCGAGGGAGCGAAGCGACCGTGGGAATCTCAATGAAAAACCACGCAGTTTTGTTGGAATTACGCAGGATTTAAGGTTGCTAAGGGAATTAAACGAGATTGCCACGTCGGCCCGCAAGGGGCCTCCTCGCAATGACAGGGGTTTATTGACACTCTGGGTTGGGCGCGCCGGAATCGGCGCGCCCAACATAACTATTATACCAAACCCCACCTCGCCTGTCAACGGTTTTTGTACTTCTGCGGCGTTAATCTGTGTTTTGTACAAATACGTTTTGTGGATTTTGTACAATATTGCGTATTGCATTTTCTTGATTCTTGTGTTATTTTATAGATGCAAAGAGGTGATACCAATGTACAGGTAAATTCCCCATAGATCCCACCAATGCCGATTGGATTTGATTCAAGCGAGTTGCTCTCAGACTCTTGGTATCTGAAGAAACCGAGTGTCCCGCGAACTTGAACCCAAATCAAAGCGTCTGCAAGTATTTCCCGAATTCACAAAAGAGTATGGATTGCATATCATCCGGCGGGAGTCTGAGATTGAGTGGTTTCCTATTTTGGTTGTGTTGAGGTAGTAGCAGAAAATCCCGCTTTCATCCAATCCGGCCGATGCACGAAAGGGATCTGGCACCCGGCGTTCGCTCACGATCCGCCTTAGGTTGACAGCATACTAGCGCGTCTTGCTTATAAGACAGGCCTACTTATCTGTATTGACTTGAGCTGACGGTGAGGATTTTGGACGACCGCTGATTCTGTAGAAACGAGAGGTAACCAATGATGTTAGATAATAAGAGTGAAGAGAAATGACCCTTGATTGTCAAGTCCAAGTCCGACAATCAAGGGTCATTTCTTTTTGCTCCGGTAAATACCGTCTGTCATTCTGAGCGAGCGCAGCGAGTCGAAGAATCCGTTTCCCTTTACCGCAGTCCGTTTTAGGCGAACGGGTCCTCACGTCGCTTCGCTCCTCAGGACGACATGCTTTTTCATTTATCATAGTGTGTAAACACGTGATGATTCTGAGCGACCCTAATCGTAGCCGAAGGGGAGCCGAAGAATCCGTTCCCCGTAGCCTCGACAGCCCGCTCCAACGTAATGCGGCTTCGCCGACGGACCGTCCGGAGGCCGGTCCCTACATACGGTGCGTGACATATCGCAATTCCCTGCGCAATGACAGGTTTTTTCCGTAAAAACGGCTCTGCGAA
>CAZAOL010000111.1:0-5061 GCA_964486785.1 uncultured Oscillospiraceae bacterium | reverse complement strand
TCTTCGCTCCCCCCCATACCTTCCCCCGGGGGGAAGGTGGCCGAGCGCAGCGAGGGCGGAAGGGGAACGCGGGCAGCAATCCTAACACCTCCGCTATGTAACACTCTTCCTCTAAAGCCGAAACATATCGCCATTCCCCTCCCGCCGCCGTTGGCGGCACCCTCCCCTCGGGGGAAGGCATATATCGCCGCGCCCCCCATACCTTCCCCCGGAGGGAAGGTGGCCGAGCGCAGCGAGGGCGGAAGGGGAACGCGGGCAGTAATCCCAACACTTCCACTGTGTAACAGGCTTCCTCCAAAAGTGAAGACTGTCGCCATTCCCCTCCCGCCGCCGTTGGCGGCACCCTCCCCTCGGGGGAGGGCATAAGACTGCGCACTTCGTAGGGTGCGGGAGAGATTCAACGGGCCTGCCGCGTGATGCGGCAGGCCCGTTATTTTGGGAAATTGTGAATTACAGGCTGTCGAAGTAATCCTTAGCGCACGCGCCGTAGACCGCGGTGGCCTTGGACAGCTCTTGCTGTGCGGAGCCTTCCTTGTTGGCAACGGTATCGCAATACCGGCCCATGCTGTAATTCATGACGCGGGTAGAGTAGGTCACACCGTCAGCGGTGTAGATGCCGCCGACATAAATGGTGTCGCTCATTTCCTTGGCAGCGATGCCGGAAATCTTTGCCCAGTACTGATTCCCTGCGCCGGTGGGGATCATGACCAGAGAACCGGTGGCGTTGTTTGCGCTGAGCTGGTCTGCCGCAGCGTAATCCTTTTCGTTCCAGTAGTACAGGTACACATTCCCATCAGGGGTATTTAAGGGATTGAAGTAATAATTGAGGGCAAAGGCACTGTCGAAGGATGCGGTGATGGTGCTTGTGCCGAAGCCGGTATTGGTAAAGATACCGTTTTTGGTTTCGTCCAAAGCGGCGGGGTTGGGCATAGTATCCTCGGAGTAGGCACTCACAAGGGCTTGCGCGTCCGCATCCAGAGCGGCGTTCATCAGGTTATCGGTGTTGTAGGCGAAGAACTTCTGGGCTTCCGCGCCGTAGTTCAGCATGGAAACCACCAGAGCCTTCATGTACGTGCTCTCGGACTTCGCCAAAATGGTGTTGGCGTACTTCACCGCGCTGTAGCTGACCATATCGGAGTAGACATAGCTGCCGTCCACCAGCTTGGCGTAAACCTTGAAGTACATGGTATCGCCCATTTTCTTGGCGGCGATGCCGTCGGTCTGCACCATGTAGGTGGTTCCGTCGGTGTTGTAGTCGGAAAGGACCTGAGCCGCATTGGCGATCGTGCCGTCGGTCAGCTCGCTGTCGAACACCAGCATACCCATCTCCTTCACGTCTGCCAGATTGGAGGCGGTGAAGTAGATGTTGTAGCGGATTTCATCCTCGAAGGACAGGCTGGCGTACTCAGGCTTCAGAGCGGGCTCATTCACAGGATATTCCTTGAACGCGGTGTTGACCTTGACTCTCTCACCTTCGTAAACGCGGGTGGCGACCATCTGATTCTGCAGATCCATGAAGTTCCAGGACGCGGCGGAAACCTCGCCGCTGCCGGAGCCGTCCACCAGCACGCCGCCGACGTACTGCTTAGTGGTAGCCAGATCCGCGAACTCGTCTTCCACCAAGGTCACATTCACAGCCTTAATGGTGCTGTAGGAAACCATGGCAGCATCGCCGGTTTCGGGAGCTACCGCGCGAAGGACGACCTGATAGACGCCGTTCACCACGGGGCAGTTTTCCAGCGGGATCTTATAGTACTGCTCGGTGCTGCTGGTAATAGTTGCCAGTTTCTGCCAGCTATACTTTCCGCCTGTATAGATGCCGCATTGCAGCTCCACAGCGGGGGAGCTGGAGGACGCGCCATAGAACTGGGCATAATCCAGCGCACGTGCCGCGATCTGCAAGGACGCGGTATTGGCGTTGCGCTGTACATACATGACCAGCGCGCTGTTGGAAACGGAGCCTTCCATGTAGACCTCGTTGTTGGGGCCCTTGATCAGGTAGTCATCGGCACTGGCGACCTGGTTGGCTGTGAAGGAGGTATCTCCTCCGAAGTCGCCGCTGAGGTCTTCCGTCCATGTGACTGTGCCGTAGGACACTTCCAGATCGGTGCCGGTGAGGGTCGCTACGCCCACATGACCGCTGAGGATCTGATCGCGAACCCTGTAGAATACCGCGCCATTCTCTCCGGAGTTGTAGTTGTCGTTGGTTGCGCCCATGGGCTGGAATATCCGCACGCCGTCAATGTAGAGATAGGAATCCACCAACGGCAGCTTGGAAATATTACCGTCCCAATTGGAGAAGTCATAGGCGGGGTTGCCGGAGAGCTCCACGGTATAGGTTCCGTGATCCAGTCCGTCTATCCGGACGATGGGCACCTGATTGATGGCTTCCGCGCCGCCGTCGTTGCCGTTGTCGAACTCGGTGATCACGGGGAAGTAGTGGGACGGGGTGCTTGCGCCCTCGGGAGTGACCTTCACGACCATGGTACCGGCATCGGAAGCATTGGTTCTGCCAACGATTTCAAAGCCTGTGCCCGTAAAGGTGAAGGACGCCACGGTCTCCGTACCGGTGATCTTGTAGGTGGTCAGGCTTTCGCCGCTCATGCCGGCGTTGGAGCTCTTTTGGTACTGCTCGTCCTGACCGTAGACGCCGTTTTCCGCAGTCTGCATCAGACTGCCGGAGCCGTTACCGTAGTGGGTGAAGTTGCCTGCTGTGCCGCTATAGGTGATATCGGCGAAGTCATCCTCGTAGTAAACTACGTTCGCGGGCAGGACGGTGAGCTTCTTGTACAGCTTTACCTGCGTGCCGGGGTCATTCTGATAAGCACCCGCTGGCATATAATAGGCCTCACTGGTATGAGGATGCCAGACGTTATTATGGAATGTCGCCTCGCTTTCGTGGACGCTAAGGAACAGATACATAGAATATGCCTCGTCCATAAACTTGGTAGGCGTAAAGGTCATCTCAGCATCCAGGGTGTATTTAGCACCGTCATAGGTGATTGAAAGGCCCTCATCGGGAATCGCCTTAGACATATAGAAGGTGCCTTGATCCTTGTATTCGTAGCGTGCTTCTCCCGCCTCGCTCAAGAAAACATCCTGCGTTCTGTAGACGGTGTTCGCTCCCAGAGAGTACCAGAAGTCGCTGTATTGGTCAGCACCGGTCGGATTGTATTTTTTATCATCTGTCTCATCGGTTTCGACTCCATACCAGAAATACGGCTCCGAGCTGTAAATACCCATAAGCATGGCAGTCATATTGTTCAGACCGCCCAGCAGCTCATCGCCGGCAAAGAGCTTACCGTTGGCGTTCAGATCCGCGGTAGAAAGACCGTAGTCCATAACGAACACGCTGTCCGTTACTCCGACGGAGTAAACCGTGACAGGCACGACCACGCTGGTGCTGCCATAGGTCACCTTCAGATAGAAGACATGAACACCGGTGGTTTCGTAGGTAAGCTTTGCGTAGTAGAGGTCAGAAACCCATTCAACGCCCTCATAGGTAACGGAGGTATTACCCTTCTGATCGCACAGCTCTACAGTCCAGCCGGTCAAATCTTTCACGTTTGAGGGGAAGCTGCCGGCATCATCTACTATTGCCTGAATCTTAGCTGCGCTTTCGTACAGAACATTATCCTCATTGGTAGTCTGCTCCACGGCATCCGCCCAGATCATATCCATCTGAAGATTCATGCCATGCCCTGCCCAGTGGTAGTACATAGGCTCGCCGCCGACGAAGTAGACCTTATGCTGGTCCTGACTTCTTAGCAGGACGGAGGTATCGCTTATGACCTTATCCTGATAACCGTAGTTGTACAGGGTGTTGACAAAGGAGCTGGCGTCCTGCTCCTCAGGGGAGAGGGAGTAGCGTATGCCGGAGATTGTAATGGTGGCGTGTGGCCACATACCGTCGCCGCTGTACTGGCTGTCCTCACCGCCGTCACCTGAATCGGTACCGTCCTCGGATTCCAGATTGTGGAGGAACGCCATCAGCTCCTCATTGCTGCTGAGGTAAATGTCCAGCGTCTCGATTTTTATGCCGGCTTCGTAATCGTTGAGACTAGCGTAGCCGTCCACTGTAATGGTAAGATCCTCAACCTCCAGCGGTCCGCCATCGGCATCCGTGACCCGGATACCGGCAACCGGCACCTGATTGGAGTAGCCGGAGCTCAGGCTATACACGCCGGTGGTGGAGTTCTTCGTGGGCGTGACCGTACTTGATCCGCCCCCCAAAACAACGGTGGCCGTTACATCCGTGAATAGCAGATCCGTTCCGTACTGATACAGCTTTAGGGTATGGTAGTTGGCAGACCCCGCTATGGTAAGGGCGGTGCCCAAGACCTTCCCTCCGCTGTCGGTTATACTGCCGGAGCTATTGACATAGTAGGTGGTGCCATCCAATTGAAACGCGCCGTCCAGGCCCAAAACCTGCAAGGTGGTACTGCTGGTGGAGGTGAATTGGGTGGTGGTGGCCTTGCCGTAGACCTCCAAGCCCCTGTCGTAGCTCAGGTTCACGCCGATCTGGGCATCCATGAAGGAGAGGTTGTAGAGCTTAAGGTTACCGTTGTTGGTGGTAGCGAACTCGTAGTGCAGGGGCTGGGAGTCGTCGACCAGAGAGCCGTAGGGCACTTCGATCAGGTCGCCGTTTTCATCGTAGCCCTGATAGGCTGTCTTTTCCGTAGCCAGACTGGGGTCGCTCATAACGATGTTGGTGGCGATACGTATATTCGCGCCATAGCCGTGCCGCTCCATGTAGTAGAAGTCGATGTCGTAGGACTCGCCCTCCTGGAGAGCCAGCTTGTAGTAGCGGATGTAATCCTCCCGTTCTGATTCGTCAATTGCATCGTCACTAATCGCTTCATCCAGAAGATCCAGATACTCCTGGTAGTTGTCTTCGCCAGTGCCCCACTCGAAGCCGTATTCACTGACCAGCACATCCTCAATGGCATCTCTCGCCGCATCCACGTAGTCGTTCATGTTGAAGGCGACTTTGGCAATGGAGTGGGCACCGCCGATGTCCAGCACCAGCTCGCCGTTGATGAACAGGTAAACGTCGTCGTC
>CAZAOL010000110.1:0-5289 GCA_964486785.1 uncultured Oscillospiraceae bacterium | reverse complement strand
CTGCCCAAGGAATACAGCGAGGAAAATCTGGAGCTTTTGGAGAAGGGCTGCTGCAATCTGTTCCACCATGTGGATACCATCCGTAAATCCGGTATCCGTCCGGTGGTGTGCATCAACCGCTTCTACACCGATACCGAGGGGGAGATTCAGCTTTTGCGGCGGCTGTGCGAGGAAAAGGGCGTGCGCTGCGCCGTGTCCGACCATTGGCGTCAGGGCGGCGAGGGCGCGCAGGAGTTGGCATGGGCGGTGGTTGAGGCCTGCGAGGAGCCTGTGGAGCTGAAATACCTGTATGATCTGGAGCTTCCCCTGCGGCAGCGGGTGGAACGGATCGCCACGGAGGTCTATGGCGCGGAGGGCGTGGACTGGTCGCCCACCGCTTTGGAAAAGGCGAAGCGGTTTGAAAGTGACCCGAAATACGCGGACTATTCCACCATGATGGTAAAAACCCACCTTTCCCTCAGCGACGACCCCAGCAAAAAGGGCGTGCCCACAGGCTGGCGGCTGTCGGTGCGGGATATTCTGGAATACGGCGGGGCGAAATTCCTCTGCCCCATGGCGGGCACGATCTCCATGATGCCCGGCACGGTGGCAGATCCCGCCTACCGCCGGGTGGATGTGGACACCGATACCGGCAAGGTATCCGGTCTGTTCTAACGGAAAAGGAGAAACGCTTATGGATATGACCACCCAAAGCTGCCGTGCCTTTGTGGACGCGCTGGCATCCAGCGCACCCGCCCCCGGTGGCGGCGGTGCTGCCGCGCTGGTGGGCGCGATCGGTACGGCATTGGGAAATATGGTGGCAGAGCTGACCTTGGGTAAGCCGAAATACGCCGCCGTGGAGGAGCAAATCCTTGCTCTGCGGACACGCTGCGATGGGCTTCGGCAGGAGCTGATCGATCAGGTGGAGGCGGACGAACAGGGCTTTTTGCCCCTGGCGAAGGCCTACGGCATCCCCAAGGATGACCCCCGGCGGCAGGAGCTTTTGGAAAAAGCCACCCTGACCGCCTGCGCCGCTCCCATGAAGATCATGGAGCTTTGCGCCGATGCCATAGAATGTCTAAAGGAACTGGCGGCCATCGGCTCAAGGCTGGCGGTGTCCGATGCCGGCTGCGGGGCGGTGCTGTGCAAGGCCGCCATGCAGGCCGCTTCTTTGAATATTTTCATCAATACGAAAACCATGACCGACCGCCCTGCCGCCGAAGCTCTGAATTGCCAAACGCAGGAGTTGCTGGATCGCTACGGTGCTAAAGCGGATGCCATTTTCGCCCATGTGCAGAAGGATTTAAACCCCTCATAGCCATAGGGGCGGCGCAGCCGCAATGCCTTCCCCCGGGGGTGGTGCTCCGCGCAGCGAATTTATAATCTTAATGATTGCCGGTGGCAATCATACCACTACTGTTAGGTGACTGAGCGGAGCGAGGTCGGAAGGGGAATTCGGGCAGTAGTCTACAAAACACCGTTTTGTGACAATTCTTTACCTAATGCCAACATATCGCCCTTCCCCTCCCGTCCCCTTCGGGGACACCCTCCCCCCGGGGGAGGGTATGGTGCGAAGGAAAAACCTAAATTAGGAGGAATTTCTATGCTTTTATTGGGCAAGGAGGTCACCGATGCCCTGAATACCCGGCTGCGCCGGCAAAGTGACGCGCTGCGGCAGCGGGGGATCGTGCCCACCTTGGGAATTCTGCGAGTGGGCGAAGCCCCCGGCGATCTAAGCTATGAGCGGGGCGTTACCAAACGCTCTGAGCTGGTGGGCGTGGAGATCACCAAGCAGGTTTTGGGGGCGGACTGCTCCAAGGAGGATGTTCTGTCCGCCATCGACCGGTTTAACGCGGACGAAAAGGTGCACGGTGTGCTGATGTTCCGCCCCTTGCCAAAGGCGTTGAAGCCCTATCAGACGGAGATCTGCAACCGGCTTGACCCCAAAAAGGATGTGGACGGCATGACCCATATGTCCGCCGCCGGCGTATTTCAGGGGCTTCCCTTGGGCTACGCGCCCTGTACCGCCGCCGCCTGTATGGAGATCCTAGACCACTACGGCATCTGCTGCGACGGAAAAAACGCGGTGGTGATCGGCAGATCCATGGTGGTGGGAAAGCCGGCAGCCATGATGCTTACCGGAAAAAACGCCACCGTCACCCTGTGCCACACCCACACGCAAAACCTGCCGGACATATGCCGTGGCGCGGACATTCTGATCACCGCCGCCGGCTCGCTGGGCTTTTTGGATGAAAGCTATGTGCGCCCGGGGCAGACAGTGATTGATGTGTCCATCAATTGGGACGAGAAAAAGGGCGGCATTGCCGGAGATGTGCAATTCGATCCGGTGTCGAAGATCGTGGCTGCCATCACCCCCGTCCCCGGCGGTGTCGGCAGCGTCACCACCAGTGTGCTGCTGAGAAATGTAATTAACGCCGCATCGGTATAACTGAGATTATATAAAAGGAGAGATTCTTATGAAAAAATTGCTTGCTTTACTGCTTTGTATGGCGATGCTGCTGTCGCTGGCAGCCTGCGACGGCAACGTTGACCCCACCGAGCCGCCTCCCAACGGTATCTCGGACGAAGAAATCGCGAACAATAACAGCACCGGCCAAGAACCGGAAGAAAAGGAGCTGGAGCTGTCCGCTCTGAAAAAGTTCACCTATGACGCGGACGGGAATCTGGTGGACTATAAGTACTACTACGGCAATACGGAGGAGCTCAGCACCTACACCTATGACAAAGCCGGAAATCAGCTTACCAGCAAGCTGGTGATCAATGATGAAGAAAAGGAAAGCTCCGCCTATACCTACGATGAAGACGGCAATCTGACCCTTGAAGAGGTTTATGACGGCAAGGGCAAGGTGCGAACCGCTTCCTATGTCTACGACGCCGAGGGGCAGGTTGTTTCGGATTCCGTATGGGAAAACGGGAAAACCACCGAGGGCGTGTATACCTATGATGCTTATGGATTGAATACCGAAATTGTTTACCAAGTAGATGGCGTAGAAACGGAACGTTATGTAAACCAGTATAACGAGGACGGGCAGCTACTGCTGGGAGCATTTTATCAAAATAGCGTAGAGGTGTTCCACACCGAGTACACCTATGACGAAAACGGCAACACCACCCTGACGGAGCAGTACAGTGACGGGGAGCTAGCCTACCGCAATGTATATGCATACAATGAAAACGGCGACATGATAGAGGACGCCTACTACACGGGCGACGGCGACATCATCTACCGCTATCTGATGGAATACACCTACCACAGCGGAGACCGCACCAAGGAAATCTCCACCTACGAAAATAACGACCCGGAAAGCACCTCCGGCGGCACGCTGATCAGCGTGGTCAGCTATAGCGAAAGCGGCTCTCTGCTCTCCGAGGCGACCTATGAGGAGGGTCAGCTTGCGGATCAGGCCTTCTATACCTATGACGACAGCGGCAACATCGTGGAGGAAAAATATCTGTGGTACATCGCTGAGGGAGAGTACGAGGAAAACCGCACGGAATACAGCTACAACGATGACGGTCAGAAACTAACGGAAACCTACTACGAGCGTGGTCAGCAAACCCTGCGGGATGAATTCACCTACGGCGATACCGGTCTGGAAACGGTACATTTGCGCTATGAAAATGGAGTGCAGTCCTTCCGTGAGGTCAGCGAGTATGACGAAAGTGGAAATCTGATTCAATGGGAACGCTACACCGCGGAATAAGAATTTTCCAGTCAAGAGCATAGAGCAAGGGTCTGTTGCAAAACATAGATTTTGCAACAGACCCAATCTAATATTTAGAATCTATAATCGGCGCAGAGCAGCCGGGTCAGGGCGGTATTGGCCTCTTCATCGGTAAACAGCGCGGTAAAGCGTTTGTCCACCGCCAAAGCCTCCAGGCTCAAATCCAGCCTGCCTTTTTCCGCCAGTGCGAAAAAGCCGTCACTTTCCTTACTGCCGGAGAGCCACCGCCGGGCGGTCTTCATGGCATCCTCCGGGGCAACGGGGCGCAGACGAACGCCCAATTGGGCGGCAGTCCGCCGGTTAAGCAGCCATGCGGCAACAAATTTCTGCTCCACAGCTTACTTCTCCAAGATCACCGGGCCGTCGTTTTCCGACAGCGTGGCTTTTATCTGAGCAGCCGCTTCCGCGGGGGTGACGGTGATCTGCTCACCGGTTGCCATGTTTTTCACGGAGCATTTGCCGGCGGCGATCTCATCCTCGCCCAGCAGCACCGCAAAGGGCACGCCCAGCTTATCCGCGTACGCCATCTTCTGCTTGAATTTCTTCTGCTCGCCGTAGAGCTGCACCCGCAGACCGCAGCTACGCAGAGCTTCCGCCAAGGCAATGGCAGGCGCGGGCTCGCCGCCCATGGGCAGCACCAGCGCGTCCGCGGGCGCGGTGGGGAGCTGGGGATTCAGCAGGCCCTGCTCGTCCAGCACATAGAACAGCCGGGTCAGACCGATGGAAATACCTACGCCGGGCAGCTTCTTTTCCGTATAGTAGCCCGCCAGATCGTCGTAGCGTCCGCCGGAGCAGACGGAGCCGATTTCGGGATGGTCAAGAAGGGTGGTTTCGTACACCGTGCCGGTGTAGTAATCCAAGCCCCGGGCAATGGTCAGATCCACCGCGAAATTCTCCTCCGGCACACCAAATGCGGAGAGGTTGGCGGTGACCGCCCGCAGCTCCAGCAGACCGGCATCGAAGATCTCGTTGCGTCCGGCATAGCCCTCCAGCGCGGTGAGCACCTCGCCATTGCTGCCCCGGATGGCGATGAAGCGCAGGATCTCCTCCGCCTGCTCCTGAGAAAGACCGCAGTCCTCCACAAGGATGGCACGAACCTTGTCCCCGCCGATCTTGTCCAGCTTGTCCACGGTACGCATGATCTCGCCGGAACGCTCCGACAGACCCAGCATGGCGTAGAAGCCGTTGAGGATCTTCCGGTTGTTCACCCGGATCTGAAAACGGGTCAGACCGAAGCCCCGGAACACCTTATAAATAATAGCGGGGATCTCCGCTTCATTCAGAATGTCCAGCTTGCCGTCACCGATGATGTCGATGTCCGCCTGATAGAATTCCCGGAAACGTCCACGCTGCGCCCGCTCGCCCCGGTAGACCTTGCTGATCTGGAAGCGGCGGAAGGGAAATGCCAAATCATTGGCATGGAGTGCTACATATTTCGCCAGCGGTACGGTCAGGTCGAACCGCAGAGCCAAATCACTGTCGCCCTTTTGGAAGCGGTAGATCTGCTTCTCCGTTTCGCCGCCGCCCTTGGCAAGGAGGATCTGAGCATCCTCAATGATGGGGG
>CAZAOL010000109.1:0-5344 GCA_964486785.1 uncultured Oscillospiraceae bacterium | reverse complement strand
CAGAAGCAGTTCAGCCGCCCGATGACCGGACATACTCCGCAGAAGTTACCGCCCTTTCGGACGCAATCTCCTGCATCATCGCAGTACGCGCATAGTATCCCTACACACGCTCGATTATCTTACCACTCCCGCAACCGTTTGTCAAGGAAAATTTCAGTATTTTTTCACAAATTTTTGCGTGGATATTCGTCCATTCCAACGGAGTAATTTTTCTGCATAAATGCAAATGGCACCGCTTTTCCGCAGGCCGAAAAAATCACCCGAGGATTGCGTCCCCGGGTGATATTCTTATTCATCTATGGAGTCAAACAGCGATGTCGTGCCGTCTTCCTCAATGGGCTTGTCCTCCATGCAGGCGGCAAACTGTGCTCCGGTCATGTTCTCATGCCGCAGCAGGAACTCCACGACCTGTGCCATTTTCTCCTTATTGTCCGTCAGAATCTGCTTACATTGCTCATAAGCCCGATCCACCAGCAGCTTCACCTCATCGTCGATGACACCTGCCACCTTTTCAGAATACCCCTTGGTGGATTGATAATCCCGCCCGATAAACACTTCGCCATCATCCAGATAGGAGACCGTGCCCAGCTTCTCGCACATGCCGTATCGGGCAACCATATCCCTCGCCAGCTTCGTAGCACGGTCGATGTCGTTGGACGCGCCGGTGGAAATATCGCCAATAAACAACGCTTCTGCCACACGTCCGCCCAGCAGTCCTACGATTTTCTCATACATCTCGTTGCGGGTCATGTGGGCACTGTCCTCCTTGGGAGTGCTCCATGTCGAGCCCAAGCTCTGCCCGCGGGGGATGATAGAGATATGCCGCACGGGATCCTGGGTGGGCAGATTGTACATTGCCACCGCGTGTCCCGCCTCGTGGACAGCGGTGATCTTCTGATCGCGTACCAGCCGGGCTCTGCTGCGTTTTTCCGGTCCCGCGGTAATCTTCATCATGGCTTCGTTCATATCCGCCATGTTAAGAGCAGGCCGGTTGGCCTTGGCGGCTATGATTGCCGCCTCATTCAAAAGGTTGCTCAAATCCGCGCCGGTAAAGCCGCCGGTAGCCAATGCCACAGAGCGCAAATCCACATCCGCGTCTAGATTTTTCCCTTTGGCATGAACCTTCAGCACCGCCTCACGCCCCTTGGCATCCGGCGCGCCCACGTAAATCTGCCGGTCGAAGCGGCCGGGGCGTAGCAACGCGGGGTCTAGGATATCCGGGCGGTTGGTGGCCGCCAGCACGATCACACCCTCGGTGCGTCCGAAACCGTCCATCTCCACCAGAAGCTGGTTCAGGGTCTGCTCCTTTTCGTCGTGACCGCCGCCCAAGCCGGAGCCGCGCTTGCGTCCCACCGCGTCAATTTCGTCAATAAAAATGATGGCGGGTGCGATTTTCTTCGCCTGCTCAAACAGGTCACGGACACGGCTTGCGCCTACGCCCACATACATTTCCACGAAATCCGAGCCGGAAATGGACAAAAACTGCACATCCGCCTCTCCCGCCACAGCCCGGGCAAGCAAGGTCTTACCCGTACCGGGAGGGCCTACCAGCAGCAGGCCGTGGGGAATTCGTGCGCCGATCTTGGTGTATTTATCCGGATCGCTGAGGAAGTCCACAACCTCCCGCAGCTCCTCCTTCTCCTCATCCGCGCCGGCAACATCCTCAAAGGTAACCTTTTTATTATTGGGGATTCCCAGCACCGTGCGTGCCTTGCCAAAATTATTCAGTCCGGCGTTTTGGTTCGCCCGTCCCATAAGCAGTGCCCACAGAAGCAGCAGCACCACTCCCACAATCAGCAAGGGAATGATCAGACTATAGGCAGAGAGCTCGCGTCCCGGAATGAAATCATAGCTTTCCAGCCTGCCCTCGGCTCTTTGGCTTTGGATAGTGTCCCACATTTGGGTACGGAACGCATCGACATCCGCCAGCGTAGCAGAAACCTCCGTCTTTCCCTCGTAGGAATTCCACAGCTTCAGGGTGATGACATCATCCCGCACCACGAAGCTCTTCACCTCACCCTCCTCCAGAAGGGTGATCAGCTCCGACTCCGTCAAATCCGAGCCCATTTGGAACAGCTTCAGCACAAGGGTAAAGGCCAGCGCAAGCAGCGCAATGTATAAAATGATAACGAATGGCTTGGTTTTTTTCAAGATAGATACCTACATTCCTTATTTTTTATTGTATGCCTCAGGCTTCATAATGCCTACATAGGGGAGATTGCGCAGCTTCTCCTCGTAGTCCAGACCGTAGCCCACCACAAAGGCATCGGGGATGGTAAAGCCCACGTAGTCCGCCTCCAGCGTGACGCCGGCCTTGCGTCCGGAGGGCTTATCCAGCAGCGTGCAGATTTTTACGGAAGCCGGCTCCATCGACTGCAGGTGTCCGTATACGAACTCCAAAGAATTGCCGGTATCGTAAATATCCTCAAGAATCAGAACATGACGACCCTTCAAA
The DNA here is from genome assembly GCA_964486785.1 of uncultured Oscillospiraceae bacterium. Taxonomy (GTDB): domain Bacteria; phylum Bacillota; class Clostridia; order Oscillospirales; family Oscillospiraceae; genus Faecousia. Next base: position 2,889 of record CAZAOL010000109.1, on the reverse strand, counting down.
TTGGTGCTGACATCCTTCTTCATCACCACATTGCCGCAGGAGCTGGTGCCGCCCCTGTAGGAGGAGACAACCATAAAGTCCATTTCGCAGGGCACACGAATCTTGCGAACCATATCCGCAAAGAACAGCACTACGCCCTTCAAAACGCCCACAATCACCAAATCCTTACCGGCATAGTCCCGGGTAATCACCTCACCCAGCTCCGCGATGCGGTTTTGGATCTGCTCCTCCGAGATAAGTATCTCTTTAATATCCCTATCCATCCTGTGTACCTCCATTTTCTACCGAATAAAGCGAAGCCGCCATACGGGAGCGACCCGATCTATATCTGCACCGATGCCGCAAACACCCACAATGCCCTTTTCGTCGCAAAGCACCGGGATTTGATTCCGGCTGTGCGCCGGAATCTTGCGGTCGATGAACAGTTTTTTTAATGTTTTCCTGCCGCCGCTGAGCCGAAGCTGATCTCCCGGCTGCCGGGCGCGCACGGTCAGTGTCCCTTGAATATCTACTGTAAAATCATAGGGTGTATTTTTTATTTCCTTCGCCGGCTCACAAACCACCCGAAATCCCGATTGGGGAAGCAGGATCTCGCCGGGGCAGGGCAGAATCACACTTTCCGGTGTATCCCGCTCCGGCTCCGCCAGCAACACGCCGTAGCACCGCCGCACCGTAACACCTCCCGGAAGATTCGCCCGGGCGGAGGGATTTTCCGACCTGAGCAGCGATTCCACCAAGGCGATATGCTGCGCTTGCGGCTCTTTTACACCGCTATTTTTCAAAAACCGGTCCAGCACCCGACTGCGCTGAGCCGGCTGCATCGCCATCAGCGTCTGCACCCGCAAAGGAGCATCCTCTTCCGCAAGCCGGCTGAGCAACGCTTCATCCTCCCGCAGCCGCAGTGCCATAGCGGACATTCCCACCGCCAGACGGGGATTTTCCTGACGCAGCAGCGGCATCACATGGTGACGCAGGCGGTTTCGCAAAAATTGGTCGGAATGATTGGAGCTGTCCTCCCGGTGGGAAAGCCCATACTCCTCCAAAAACGCCAGCACCTCTGCCCGGGTGACGGAAAGCATGGGGCGGATAATATTGCCCCGAACGGGGGCGATTCCTCCCAATCCCTTCAAGCCTGTCCCCCGCACCATGTGCATCAGCACTGTCTCAGCGTTATCGTCCGCGGTATGGGCGGTGGCGATTTTTCCGGGCAAGCTCTGCAAAAAGGCGTACCGGGCATCCCGGGCAGCGGCCTCCAAGCCTTTTTCTCCGGCAGTCACCCGCTCCGCGCCCATGTGCAGCGGAATGTCATACTGCCCGCAAAACGCCCTGACGAACTCCGCGTCCCGGTCCGATTCCTCTCCCCGAAGTCCGTGATTGAAATGGGCGGCAGACAGAGAAATCTCCAATTTCTCCCGCAGCAGCCACAGAGCAAACAGCAACGCCACCGAATCCGCGCCGCCGGACACGGCGCAAACGATCTCGTCCCCCGGCTGGATCTGGTCGTATTGCCTGATAAAGGCCAGCAGCTTATTCAGCATGCTTCCACTCCCGATCCGCGAAGGTGGTAAACTGAGGCAGCCATTGCAGCTTCACCGTGCCGGTCTCGCCATGGCGGTTCTTGGCAACGATGCACTCAGCCACATTTTTCTCCTCAGTATTGGGATTATAATAATCGTCGCGGTAGATAAACATGACCACATCCGCGTCCTGCTCGATGGCACCGGATTCCCGAAGGTCGGACATCATGGGCCGCTTATCCTGCCGGCTCTCCACGGAACGGTTGAGCTGGCTCAGACAGATCACCGGCACATTCAGCTCCTTAGCCATGATTTTCAGGCTTCGGGAGATTTCGCCCACCACCTGAACCCGGTTTTCCGAGACCTTGCCGTACCCCGAGCCACCCATGAGCTGCAGGTAGTCGATAACCACAAGACCCAGATTCTCCACCCGGCGCAGCTTGGCGTTCATGGCCGCTACGGTAATGGACGGGTCATCGTCGATACGTACATCCGTCTGACTCAGTGCCACAGAAGCGGTACAAAGCCGCTCCCATTCCTCCTCACTGAGCTTGCCGGTCTGCATTTTCTGGCTGTCCACAAAGCTCTCGCCGGACAGCAAGCGCATCGCCATCTGCTCCCGGGACATCTCCAAATTGAAGATCGCCACAGCGCAGTCGTATTTCTTTGCCACATTCACGCCGATGTTCAGTGCCAAAGAGGATTTGCCCATAGCCGGACGTGCCGCGATCAGCAAAAGATCCGACTTATTCAGGCCGTTGATTTTCACATCCAGATCCCGCAAACCGGTACTAAGACCGGGAATGAGAGAATCCGAGCGGCTCAGCTCCTCCAGTCGGTCGAACACCTTGTGAAGGATCGTGCCGATATGCTCCAGAGAATCTCCCCGCTCGCCCTTACGCAAAGCGTAGATCTTCTTCTCCGCGCTTTCCAGCATCTCCTCCGGTGTTCCGGTCTGGTTGTAGACCGTTTCGGAAATATCGGCGGCAGCCTGTGCCAAAGACCGCAGCATGGACATATCCCGAACGATACCGGCATAGCGGGTCACGTTGGCCGCGGTGGGAGTGATCTGCATAAGCTGGAGAATGTAGTCCCGGGAATCCTCCCGATGAACCCCCAACTCCCGCATCTTGTTCAGCACCGTAACCGGATCGATAGCCTGAGAGAAATTGAACATGGTGTATATGGTTTCATACAGCTCCCGGTTCTGCTGGAGATAGAAATCCTCCGGCTTCAAGATGCCGATGACATCCGCCACACAGCGGCTGTCGATCAGAATCGAACCAAGCACCGCCTGTTCCGCCTCCAAGGACTGGGGCGGCCTGCGCTGAATCAGCTCTTCATCCATTTTGTTCTCTCCTCTCTTTCGATT
>CAZAOL010000108.1:0-5345 GCA_964486785.1 uncultured Oscillospiraceae bacterium | reverse complement strand
TCCCACGGTCGCTTCGCTCCCTCGGAATGACACCACTTTTTTGACAGTCTCAGCCGGCGCAAACGCGCCGGCTCTTAATCTATTCCGGCAGGATGACCCCTGCCTGCCCCTGCCGAACCTGCAAAAACGCCTCCTGCAGCCGATGCAAATAGGCAAACGGCTCGTCCGGGTAGATTGGTACAAATTCGCCGTCATGCTTTTGGTGCTTAGGCAGTGCTATAAACCTAGGTTGTCCTTTCCCCAGCTTTTTCACCGGCAGTCTTGTACACAGCTCAAACACATCCCCACACGGAACAGGGATTCCCAAATTTTCGTAATGTCCGTTGCAGGAAACTGACAAGCGGAAAATACCCGTACCGCTCAGTCTGCACCGGCAGGTGAAGCTGTAATACAGTCCCTGTCTTTCCACCTTTGCCGTACCAATCGGCTCATTACCCAATAAAATATCATAGCTTCCGTCCATAAAACATCCCCCTCGGTGCAGAGTATGCGCCAAGGGGGATGCTTATGTCAGCCATCACTCAGCCCAAAGCTGACGGCAATGGCATCATCAACCATATGCATATGGTTGGCATCCAAATGTCCCATATGCTCCCGCAGCCGCCGTTTGTCGATGGTGCGAATTTGCTCCAAAAGTATTACGGAATCCTTACTGAGCCCCACGCTTCCACCTGCAATATTGATGTGGGTAGGAAGCCGTGCCTTGCCTGTCTGACTGGTAATGGCGGCGGCAATGACGGTTGGAGAATGTCTGTTTCCGGTGTCGTTCTGGACGATCAGCACCGGGCGTGTTCCCCCCTGCTCGCTGCCCACCACCGGCGAAAGATCCGCATAAAAAATATCGCCCCGTTTAACCGTGGTATCCATTTTCGCTCACACTCCGATAGAAACATTACCTGCGCTACCGGAATCGCTCCATATGTAACGCGGCTGTATCTATTGTCCCCCCGCGTCACGGAAAATATACGGTATCGCTTACGAAACATCCTATGTATCGAAGCGCAAAAGGTTACAGTATCTGAAAGTTTTCGATCTCCATCGACAGTATTCTGCGGTCACGGTATAAAATCTCTGCCCGAACCGGAAGATCCCCCTCCCCAAGCCAAATATCCAGCACCAACGCGTCAGACTCATAGCTGTCGTTGACCGTCAGCCGGAGGGTGTCTCCTTCACTGCCACAGGCAGTGACATAGCCTCCAGTCAGGGCTTTGATAAAAAGCCACGGCGCGCTCACCGGAGTGACCTGATTATCCGCCAAAAGCGGAAACGCCACCGCCTGATCATCAAAGGTCAGCTCCCCACCGGCAGCGGAAAGGCTGCCGGTAATACCGGAAATGGATTCCGGCTCTTTGAGGGTGAAGCAAACCTTGCCTTGATAATCTGCCTCGCAGGAGACGGAAAATTCCTGCAGCTTGTCCCCATAGTCCGCAGTGATCTTCCCGTCAAAGCTGCAGCCGCTGCCTGCCAAAAGATTGGCACGAAGTACCATGGCTCTGTCAAGAGCGTCATTCGCTCCGGCGCACCCCGTCAGAACAAACAGCAGAAGCCCCAAGGAAACCAACCGTTTCATTTCATCACGACCTTATTTCATAAGTCGTGGAAGCTCCATCAGCATATCGCCGGGCAGCATACCGTACTGTCCCAGCGTCTGGGCGCACCGGTCTCCCGCCGCCCCGTGCAGCCACGCGCCGGCAGCAGCCGCCTTCAGGGGACTGAGTCCCTGACCCAGCAGACTGACAATGATCCCTGCCAGCACATCTCCGCTGCCCCCCACCGCCATTCCGGGGTTTCCGGTAGGATTGCGGTAGCTTTCCGTGCCATCGGTGATGACTGTGCCGTGACCCTTCAGCACCACCACGCATCCCAGCTCCCGGGCAAGCGTTCCGGCATCCAGCAGCCTGTCCTCTACCGGATTGCCCGCCAACCGGGTAAATTCTCCCTCATGGGGCGTAAGTACCGTAGGCGCATTTCTTCCACGCAATAAATCCTTATGCTCTCCCAGCAGATTTATTCCGTCCGCGTCCACTACCACAGGCCCGGAAAATTCCGTCAAAATCAGCTCCAGAACCGCCATCGTCCCCTCAGACTGTCCCAGCCCCGGCCCTATCAGCACCGCGTCCATTCGGGGAAGAAGTTTACCCACGGCAGATGCTGCCTTTATGCTCAGCTTGCCGTCTTTATCCGGCAAAGGGAAAACGATCGGCTCTGTCAGCTTCACAGCCTCAATGTCATAGATGCACTCCGGCACCCCCAGCCATACCAAGCCAGCACCGCTGCGAAGCGCGCCCATGGCCGCCAATGCGGCGGCTCCCGTGTAGCCCCGGCTTCCGCAAAGCAGCAACAGCTTTCCGAAATCTCCCTTGTGGCTTTCCGGTTTGCGCCGGGGTAAAAGCTCTAATACCTGTTTGTGATCCAATTCCTGATAATTCATATTATCTCTCCATTTTATTCACCTGCTCGCAAAGCCATTGCGACCACAGGCGATTGTATTCCGGGTATAGGTAGCAGCCATCGGCAGACATACAGTCCGGCAGATAACCCTGACTATCCGCAAACTCCCCGTTCACATCCAAATATCCTACACGGTATGCTGCCGCGATCTGCCGGAGCTGATCGTTGATCTGCGCCAGCCTTTCCGGTGCGGTGTAGGGCGCGCGGGCGGCCTGATCGTACCCTACAGTCAGTATCCCTTGCAACACGATCTGCGCCTGCGGCTGAGTACGTACCAGCTTATCCACCAGCACCTCAAACGCCTGCCTGATCTGCTCCACGGGATACCCCGCCTCATTCAGTCCCAAGCTCAACACCACGCAGGTGTATTCCCGCTCCGCTAAAAGGCAATCCAGCGTGCGCTCCTGAAAATAGAGGTCTGAAAGCCGCTTTTCCTCCGCGTTGAATACCGTCATATCCGACACGCAGAAGTAATCCGCACCGGGAATCCTTGCATCATCCCGCAGTCCGCAGCCACGAAGCTCTCCGATATACAGCACCTGCTCCAAAACATTCTGCCGTACCGTGGTGTCAGCAAGCACCTCCTCGTAGGCGATATCCTGGGTAGGCTGTGTGGTTTGGGAGGGCTTCACGTCTGAAATGATTTTTGTTGCGGAAGTAAACCGCCCCATTTGTGCCACGCCCAGTGCAATCGTCAAGCTAAGCGCAATCACTGTCAGACCGTAGCCAATATCCTTCATCCTCATTTTACCGCTCCCCTTAGCTTTTGTCTACCAATTTCTCATGTCGGTTCATCATAGAGATTTCCCAACGCTGAAACAAGGGGAATCCGTCACGAATATTAGCTTTCTTATAAAAAATCGCCGCCGTGAAATGATCACAGCAGCGATTTTACACTTATTGCGCCTTTTCGATGGCTTCGATCACGCCGGCAACGTGGGAGGTATCCACCGTTTCCATCAAGCCGTTGTCGTAGCACCGCGCCACCTTGGGATCAATGGGCAGTCTTGCCAACACAGGAAGGCGGAATCCGGCTGCCACTTCATCCAAATGACTTTGGCCAAACACTTGCAGCTTCTTACCGCAATCCGGGCATTGGAGATAGCTGTAGTTTTCCACAAAGCCCAGCACGGGAATATTCATCATGTTTGCCATCTTTACTGCCTTAGCAACGATCATAGACACCAGATCCTGAGGGGAAGTAACGATGACAACGCCATCCACCGGGATACTTTGGAACACAGTCAGCGGCACGTCACCCGTTCCGGGGGGCATATCCACAAACAGGTAGTCTACGTCCTCCCATATGACATCCGTCCAAAACTGCTTCACCGCGCCGGCAATCACCGGACCGCGCCAAACCACAGGATCTTCCGGGTTTTCCAGCAGCAGATTGATGGACATGACCTGGATTCCGCTCCGGGTCAACGCAGGATACAGCCCGTCCTCACTTGCGCCCTGACATTCGGTAACGCCAAATGCGGTAGGCGCGGAGGGCCCGGTAATATCCGCATCCAAAACACCCACACGCTTCCCTTTTCTCGCCATAGCAACGGCCAGCAGGGAGGTAACCGTAGACTTGCCTACACCACCCTTGCCGGATACCACCGCGATCACCTTCTTAACGCTGGCTTTGGGGTTCAGCTCCGCCAACAAGCTCTCCGCCTTGCGTTCACCGCAATCAGAGCCGCAGCTCGAACAATTGCCGTTACAAGAACTCATTTTCCATTCGCTCCTTTGATTTTTGTCTTCGCTAATTATAGGACGGTTGATTGGGTGTGTCAACCTTTGAACAGCTCGTCCAGCTCTGTTTCCGCTAAGCTATCCCTGCGCTGTTTCCCACTGCTCCATCAGCTCCATCAGGATTTCCTCCGCAGCTTCTTTCTCAGAAAGCAGTCTGGTCAGCTCCTGATAGTCGGCGGCGGCAGCTTCGATTTTTTCGTCATATTCCGCTACTACCTTTTCTTGCTTCTCAATCTCCCGCTCCAGCCTGCGAATGAGCTTTTCCGTTTCCTTTGTACCGCCCTTAGGCTTTTCTTTTTTGGGCTTTGGCTGGGCGACCGGGGCAGGCTTCGCAGCCTGCTCATGCTCAATAATCGAACGGTATTTCCCATAGCCGCAGGGAAAATCCCGAATTTTTCCATCCTCCAGCAGCCAGATCCGCTCCGCAAACTTTTCGATAAAATACCGGTCATGGGATACGAACAGCAGCACGCCCTCAAATTCCTCGATAGCCGCCTCCACCCATTCCCGGGAAGCGATATCCAAATGGTTGGTCGGTTCGTCCAAAATCAGAAGATTGATCTTCTCGTCCATGAGCATACACAGCCGCAGCCGGGACTGCTCACCGCCGGACAGCGTCCCAACGGTTTTGAAAACATCCTCTCCCTGAAACATAAACGCGCCCAATCGATCTCTTGCCATCTGGGGTGTACAATTCTTTTCATAGAGCATGGTGTCGTACAGCGTCCGCTCCGGATGACTGAATTTAATAATCTGGGGCAAATACCCCCATTTTACCGTAGGGCCAAACTGTATTTTACCCTGACAGTCCTCGTCCCCCAAAAGACATTGAATAAAGGTGGTTTTGCCCGTGCCGTTGTCTCCCAGCAGAGCGATGCGCTCACCGCCTTCCACATTCAGCTCCACATCGGAAAACAGCGTCCGATCTCCAAAGGCTTTGCTCACATTCTTCATGCGAAAGACCACATCGCCGGAGAATTCTTTTTCGCCGAAGGTGGCCTTCATAGTCTTTTCCGTCTTGGGCCTTTCCGTTTTCCGAATTCGCTCCATGCGATGCTGAATAGACATGGCGCGGCGGTATAGGGTACGGTTGTTGATGCCCCAGCCCTTCATCCGTTCTACTGTGTAGCCAAGCTGCTTCAGCTTTGCCT
>CAZAOL010000107.1:0-5352 GCA_964486785.1 uncultured Oscillospiraceae bacterium | reverse complement strand
TCCCAAGATGGCTAACAAGCCCGCTCAGGTCAAGGAGAAGATCGCTGCCGGTAAGATGGCTGCCTTCTACAAGGAGATCTGCCTGCTGCAGCAGGAGTTCGTCCGTTCCGACCTGTACAAGGGCGATGTGGCCGGCTATATTGCCGATGCCGCTAAGAAGCTGGGTGGCAAGATCACCTTCGTGGATGCCGTTCACTACATCAAGGGTGAAGGCATTGAGAAGAAGGTTGACGACTTCGCCGCTGAGGTCGCCGCCCAGGTTGCCGGTGCCGGCAAGTAATCCGAACCCCATAAGTAATGACCCCGACAGACGCAAATCTGTCGGGGTTTCTTTGTCGATATGTCGGCTTTGCCGCCTCGATATGTTCTCGCTCAGCTCGAACTCGATATATTGCCGGTTTCCGGCAATTCGATATAAGATAAATCCCTCTCGCCCCGCAGGGCATATCGAGTGAGTATCACATATCGAACGCCGCAGGCGTATATCGAAAATCCCCCAAGGGATTTATCTCGATGCGTGTTCTCCTCAACAGAGAACGCGCCAATCTGTGAGGGATTGCCTATTTATTTCTTCCCAAGGCTCTTGGTCTTTTCATAAGCCTGAGCCACACAGTCGATCACCGCGCCCCGGAAGCCCCGCTCCTCCAATGCCGCCACACCGGCAATGGTGCTGCCGCCGGGGGAACACACCGCGTCCTTCAGCGCGCCGGGGTGCATCCCGGATTTTAAGACCATCTCCGCAGCCCCCGCCATGGTCATAGCGGCATAGAGCTGCGCCTTATCTCTGGGCAAGCCACAGGCAACCGCCCCGTCTGCCATGGCCTCCACCATCATATACATATAAGCAGGGCCGCAGCCCGCCACAGCCGTGGCGGCCTCCATCAGCTTTTCATCCAGCCGGTCGAAATGTCCCGCCATGCACATATCCGTCAGAAAATCCTCCAGCAAATCCTCATCCACCAGCTCATTGGCGCAGTAGGTGATCATCCCCTTCCCCACCGCCGCGGGGGTATTGGGCATGATGCGGATAATGGGCAGCTCCGTTCCGGCATAGGCGGCGATGGTGTCGATGGACACACCGGCCGCCATGGAGATAAGCAAGGGCTTTCGCACCTTAAGGGTGGGACGAACCGATGCCAGCACCGCCCCCAAAACATTGGGCTTTACTGCCAGAAACACCCGGTCACAGCGGGCAGCCTCCTCATTGCTGCCATACTCGCAGTCCATCTGCGCCGCCAGCTCCTCGGCATAACGGGAAGGATCCGCGACAATCACATCTCTGGTGGTCTTGGTCAACGCGCGGGCCAGCGCGCCGCCCATATTGCCGCAGCCAATGAATCCGTATTTCATAAGAAGACCTCCTAAGTACCGTTTTCGCTATTATACACCCATTACTCCTTAAAATAAAGAGGGTAATGGGAATTTTTCCGGTAGGAGCAGAGAAACCGGGACGCGCGGAAGAATATTTTGTGTTTTTTACAAATTAGGGTTGCCTTTTTTGTGAAAATATTATATAATCGCTCTGCAAACATAACCGCCTGAGGCGGACGATTGCCCGTCCTCCGCCGACACGGGTAAATTTTTTCAGGAAAGAAGTGTTTTCCATGTATCGAGTACATTACCTCAACCCCATCTCCCCCAAGGGTACTGCCCTGTGGAGCGAAAGCTACCAAACCACCGACACACTGGCAGATGCGCAAGCCATTCTGGTGCGTTCGGCTCAAATGCACGAGCTGGAGCTGCCGGAAACCCTGATGGCAGTTGCCCGCGCCGGTGCCGGCGTGAACAATATCCCCCTGGACCGCTGTGCCGATCAGGGCATCGTGGTATTCAACACCCCCGGTGCCAACGCCAACGGCGTGGTGGAGCTGGCTATGTGCGGTATGCTGCTGGCAAGCCGTGACGTAGTTGGCGGTGTCCAATGGGTCAAGTCCATCAAGGACGAGGGCGACGTAGCCAAGAAGGTGGAGAAGGGCAAGTCCAAATTCGCCGGCTGTGAGATCAAGGGCAAGAAGCTGGGTGTCATCGGTCTGGGTGCCATCGGCGGCCCGCTGGCCAACAACGCTTTGAATCTTGGTATGGAGGTCTACGGCTGCGATCCGTTCCTGTCCGTTGACGCGGCGTGCAATCTGGATAGCCGGGTCATTCGGGTCAAGACCCGTGAGGAAATCTTCGCCCAATGCGACATCATCTCTCTCCATGTTCCCCTGCTGGACGACACCAAGAAGATGATCAACACCGAAACCATCGCCAAGATGCGCGACGGCGTGGTTATTCTGAACTTCGCCCGTGGCGGACTGGTAGACGATGACGCTTTGGAAGCCGCTCTGCGATCCGGCAAGGTCAAGCGGTACGTCACCGACTTCCCCAACGATCAGACCGCCGGCATGGAAGGCGTAATTGCCATTCCCCATCTGGGTGCTTCCACCGAGGAATCCGAGGACAACTGCGCCAAGATGGCAGTCCGTCAGGTGATGGACTATCTGGAAAACGGCAACATCGTCAACTCCGTCAACTTCCCCGCTGTGGATATGGGCGTTTGCTCCAAGGCAGCCCGGATCACCGTTTTGCACCGGAATGTTCCCGAGATGCTGAACGCCATCACCTCCGCCGCTGCCGCCAATGGCATTGGCGTTGCAGATATGGCAAGCAAGAGCAAGGGCAGCTACGGCTATACCGTTGTGGATACGGACGATGCCGTGTCCGATGCCGCTGTGGCACAGCTTAGCCAAATCGACGGCGTCCTCCGCGTCCGTGTCATCCGCTAAAATCCCATAACAAAGGGTGCGTTGCAAAATGAGATTTGCAACGCACCCTAATGAATAATGAATGATGAATATGGAAGAATGAAGAATAAATGTGGCCGCAAAGCGGCTCATTTCAAATCATCGCCGCAGGCGATACCACAATTATTCATTATTCAATATTCATTTTTAATTGTGTCTGTTGCAAAATCTATGTTTTGCAACAGACCCTTTCAGACTGTCAAAAAACTTAGTATGTCATTCCGAGGGAGCGAAGCGACCGTGGGAATCTCAATTAAAACTACGAAGTTTTGTTGGAATTACGCAGTATTTAATGTTGTTAAAAGAATAAAATGAGATTGCCACGTCGGGCTGCGCCCTCCCCTACAATATGAATTAGCGAATATGCCCCTCGCCGGTGATCACATACTTATAAGTAGTCAGCTCCCGCAGACCCATAGGCCCTCTGGCATGGAGCTTCTGGGTGGAGATCCCCATTTCGCAGCCCAAGCCGAACTCGCCGCCGTCGGTGAACCGGGTGGAGGCATTGACGTATACCGCCGCGCTGTCCACACCGGTGGTAAAGGTGGAGATCGCGGTTTCATCCCGGCTGACGATGGCCTCGCTATGCCCCGTAGAATGGGCGGCGATATGCGCCACCGCTTCATTTACATCCTTCACGCATTTCACAGCAAGAATGTAGTCCAAAAATTCCGTATCGAAGTCCTGTTCCCCCGCCGGTGTGCCGGGAATGATGGTCTGCGCCATGGAATCCAGCCGCAGCTCCACCCGCTCTCCAATCAAGGCGTGGAGCTTAGGCAGAAATTCTGCCGCAATGGCTCCATCCACCAGCAGCACCTCCTCGGCGTTACACACGCTGGGACGGCTGGTTTTCGCGTTTTCGATGATTTTCAGTGCCATATCCTGATCCGCGGTCTTTTCCACATACACATGGCAAATGCCCGTTCCGGTGGCGATACAGGGCACGGTGGCATTTTGCACGCAAGCGTTGATCAGTCCCGCGCCGCCCCGGGGGATCAGCAAATCAATATAGCCGTTGGCGGTCATCATGGCGTGGGCACTGCCGCGGGAGGTATCCTGCACCAGCGATACCGCGTCCGGAGTGATCCCCACGCTCTGCAAGCCCTGCCGCAGGGCGTTCACAATGGCATTGGCGGAGCGGAATGCCTCCTTGCCGCCACGGAGGATACAGGCACTGCCCGCCTTCAACGCCAGCGCAGCCGCGTCCGAGGTCACATTGGGGCGGCTTTCGTAGATAATACCGATCACGCCCATGGGCACGGACACCCGGCAAATCCGCAAGCCGTCCTCCCGCACATACTCCTCCAGCAAATGCCCCACCGGATCCGGCAGCGCGGCCACCTGACGGATACCCTCCGCCATCCCCTCGATCCGGGCGGGGGTCAGCCGCAGCCGATCCAGCATCACGTCGGACACAAGCCCCTTGGCTGCCGCCATATCCGCTTCGTTGGCCTGGAGGATCTGAGCCTGACAGCGGATCAGCGCGTCCGCCATGGCGTAAAGCGCGGCATTTTTCTGCTGGGTATCCAGCTTCGCGATCTCAAATTTTGCCGCCTTTGCGGCCTTCAGCATCTTATCCATGGCATTTCTCCGTGAACGTAGTGCCTACGCTCTTTCCGTCCAGAATATCGTAAATATCAGCGGGATTGCTGCCGTTGGCGATCACCATATCACAGCCGCAGGCCATACAGATCTTCGCCGCCTGCAGCTTGGTGACCATACCGCCGGTGCCCTGCTTGCCGCAGCTCCCCCCCGCCAGTGCCATGATCTCCTCGTCGATTACGCAGACACAGGGAATCAGCCTTGCATTCGGATCCTTATGGGGATCGGCGGTGTACAGCCCGTCAATATCGGAAAGCAGGATCAGCTTGTCCGCCCCCACACTTTCCGCCACGATGGCAGCCAGCGTGTCATTGTCGCCAATTTCGATCTCATTGGTGGAAACGGTATCATTTTCATTGATGATCGGCAACGCCCCCAGCTCCAGCAGCCGGGAAAGGGTATTGCGGAAATTGTCGTGCCGCTTTTCATTTTCCACATCATCGCCGGTGATTAGAAGCTGGGCTACGGTGTGATTATATTCGGAAAACAGCTTATCATATGTATACATCAGCTCACACTGCCCCACGGCGGCAGCGGCCTGCTTGGTGGGGATGTCGGTGGGACGGCTGCGAAGTCCCAACTTCCCAACGCCCATACCAATCGCGCCCGAGGACACCAGAATCACCTCGTGTCCGGTATTTTTTATATCGCTGATCACCTTGCACAGCTCCTCCACCCGCCGGATGTTCAGATGTCCGGTGGAGTGGGCCAGCGTGCTGGTGCCCACTTTGATTACGATTCGCATAGGATACCTCCGTGACCGAAAAACTTTTGTCTACATTATAGCAACATCCCCTCAATAAATAAAGAGGGAATTTCAAAAAAGGCTGTCATCCTGAGCGCAGGGCGACAGCCCGGAGTCGAAGGATCTTCGCACTAACGATTTGCTGTGCAGACGGCAAATGCGCGGATTCTTCGACTCCGCATGTTTATTGTGCGATTGCCACCGGCAATCGCTATGATT